>NZ_JAHRBL010000020.1 GCF_019693445.1 Deinococcus aquaedulcis
GCCTCAAAGATTTTCGGGCGATTGCCACCCGATACGAGAAGCGTGGATACCAGTTTTTAGCCGGTGTCCACGTCGCTTGTATCCTGCTCTGGCTCTGAACCTTCACCCAGACAGACCCTAGTGCCATTTGAGCAGTGTGAACGCCCGGCCACACAAACAAAAGCGGCCCCCCGATCTCTTGGAGAGCCGCGCTGTTCTGGCAGGGATACTAGGACTCGAACCTAGACAAACAGATCCAAAATCTGTTGTGCTGCCATTACACCATATCCCTATGAAGTCGCCGTTTCTCGGCGGGCCCGAGTATAGCTTTGCCCCCCGGGGCGGGTCAAGCGAGGGGGGCGGCGGCCGCGCCCTCGACCACCGTCAGACCGGCAAACTTCAGGAGCAGCCGCTTCTGGCCCACGCCGGGAAAGTACACCAGCACCTCGCGGCGTTCGCCCTGATGAAAACCCTGCATGAAGACCCCGGTGCCAAATTTGGCGTGCTGTAGCCGCAGCGGCTCGGTGGTGCTCACCGCGCGCTGCAACTCGCGGCTGGGAATGCCCAGGCGGGCGCTGACTTCGGGCAGGGACAGACCGTGCAGATCCAGCAGTTCGCGCGCCTGCAGCGGCCAGCTGGGCGGCAGGGCGAGGTCGTCGGGCAGGGGGGCCGCGTCGGGGAGGGTGGCGGGGGCGGGCACCGCCTCTGGCAACCGGATGCCGGGCAGTCTTTCCAGAAAGAGCCGGGTGGCGTGCTTGTCGGTGGGGCGGCGCTCGCCGCTGGGCAGGGTGGGCGCAAAGCAGCGGCCTACCGCAATGCATTCGTAGCAGCCATGCGCGTTCTGGCAGCACGTCTTGGTCACCAGACTCAGAGCGCGGTCCAGCAGGTCGTCCATCTGCTCAAAGGCCCGCCGCGCCACGCCCAGGCCGCCCAGCCAGTCGTCGTACAGGAAAAAGTAGGTGTCGCGGCCCTCGCGGAAGGCACTGGCGAGGTCGTTCTCGTCGCAGGCAATGCGCTCGGGGGTCACCTTGTGCAGCAGGTGCTTGAGGGTATGGGCCACCGCCGTGGGCCGCTCGGTGGCGCGCGGGTCCACCCCGATTTCCAGGGCGCTGGTGCGAAAGGGCGGCAGTTCAGTGGGCTGCTCGTACAGGTGCTCACTGAGCTTGTGGTCCTGCATGCGGTCCTGAATGCGGCCCCCGCAGCGCGCGCAACTGCGCTCGGTGGGACCGGGTTCGCGGTCGCAGCCCACGCACACCCGCTCGAACACCTGCCGCAGCATCTGGTAGCCCGCATACCGCCGCCGAATACTGACCTCGCCGCAGCGGTAGGCCAGCGGGCCCTTTCGAATCCACTCGCCCATCCCCACCGGGGTGACCAGGGTGGCGTGCAGTCCCCGGGTAAAGAGGTTGGCGGCGTCGTACTTTTCCACCACAATCGCCGTGCCCGCCGGGTGCTCGTCCCAGCGCAGCACCTTGTAGCCCTGGCCGTCCAGGGTGAACACCGCGCCCTCGTGCTTTTCAGTCAGCGCGTAGTGCTGGCTGGGGCTTTCCAGGGGCGCGTCCAGGGCTTTGGGGCCCAGGCGCTCCCAGTCGGCGGCCTCGACCACCGCGTATTTCAGGCTGCCCTCGCCGCGCAGGTTCCAGTAGCGCGGGGCCGCGCCGGCTTCGTGGGGCAGCGCCAGCCCCGCCAGCCGAAATTCCTCGTTGGCGCGGGCCTGGTGCCGGGGTGAGAGGTAGGGGTTCTGCGCCTCCACCACCGCCTTTTCAATGGGCCCGGTCAGCAGTTCTAGAAAATTGCCCGCGTTGCTGTAAAAGGCGTCGGCGGGCAGCGGCACCCCCTGCTCGTTCAGGGCGGGCAGGTACAGTACCAGCCCCGGCGCAATGCGCCCGGCACGGCCCGCCATCTGGCGAAAGGCCATGCGGCTGCCCGGGTAGCCGTCAATAATCACCACTTCCAGATCGCCAATGTCCACCCCGGCTTCCAGCGCATTGGTAGCAAACATCACCCCGCTGCGGGCGCGGCGAAATTCCGAGAGGCGGCCTTCGCGGTCGCTGGTGCCCGCCATGTACAGGTGGGCGCGGCGGGCGTACCCCGGCTGGGCGCGGTAGGTGGAGTACAGGCGCGCGGCGCGCGAGCGGCCCCGGAAAAAGGCCAGTACCTTCAGGTCGTGGCGCTCAGAAGCGTCCATCACCGCGTTCCAGAAGCGCCGGGGCTGCCCCCGGTGGTCGGCCAGCACGTAACGTTTGCCGTGGCGGGCCGCGCCGGACTCGCTGACTTCGGTGGCATCCACGCCGGTTAGTTCGCGGGCAAATTCGGCCGGGTTGCCAATGGTGGCGGTGCTCAGGATCACCTGCGGGCTCGCCCCCAGCGCGCGGGCCAGGGCCAGCAGGCGCCGCAGCATCCCCGCCACCTCGGAGCCAAAGCCGCCCCGGTAGGTGTGGGCCTCGTCCAGCACCAGAAACGACAGTCCTTTCAGGAATTCGCGCATGCCGGGCTGGGTCAGGGACCAGTGCAGTTTGTCGGGCGTGGCGGTGACCATGCGCACGCCGGGCCGGAACACCTCGCCGCTCTGGGCCGAGCCCTGAAAGGCCGCCACCTCCCAGGGAAACCCGCCGCGCTCCTTAAACGTCAGCAGCTTGTCCCGCTGGTCCTGGCCCAGGGCCACCAGGGGGTAGACAAACAGCGCCGTTGAGCGGGGGTCGCGTTCCAGCCGGTCGAAGACGCCGGGGAAAAAGGCGCCGGTCTTGCCGCTGGCGGTGGGCGTGGTGATGATCACGTGCTCGCCGCCCCGCATCAGGCGGTAGGTCTGGGCCTGGTGGGCGTAGACCTCCGGGAACCCAAAGCCGCGCGCCACCGCGTCACTCCAGCCCAGTTCGGCCACTGGCACGGTGCGGGCGGGTTGCGCCTCTTCCTCGTGCAGCCGGGTGGCGCCGCTGCCCAGGGTGTCGCGCAGAAAGCCGTCCAGGCGGGCGAAGGGGGAGCGGGCGGGGAGCACGGGGTTCAGTGTAGAGGGGGGGCAGTGGCGGGGAGGGGGGATTGGGTCACGGTGTGGGGGCTGGGGGGGGGTGCGGGTTTGGCGGGGGTTCTGGGTTTTGGGGGGCTGTTTGGGCGGGTTCGTTTGCCTGCGTTGCCCCACCCCCCCAGCCCCCCTACCCCGGAGGGGCAGGGGGGAGCGACGTTGGCACTGGGCAAGAGTTTTTACTGGAGTCGGCTGGGTTTCTCCATTCGTTGACGTGTCCGGCTTCGACGCCATCCTCCGCCCCAGCGCAATGGCCCGCGCGCTCCGCGCACGACGGCCTCGCCTGAACTCGGGCGGTGGAGGGGCAGGAAGGCTTGGTGCGGCCCAGAAGGTTCTACTTTGAACAGCAGCAAAGGCCATAGCTGCTTTTGCCTTTCAAAAGTAGAACCTCGCGCCCTAAGCGTCCCCACCCTTCACCCCTGCGGGGTGAGCAACGGAAGCCCTCGTGCGCGCAGCGCGCGGGCGTGAGGCGATGGGCGGAGAGGGGCCACGCGTACGGCGCGGGGCGAAGCCGGGCCGCCTCACACCGTCAGTCAACGTTTGCCGAGCGCAGCGGAAAACTCCCCCCTGCCCCTCCGGGGTAGGGGGGCTGGGGGGGTGGGGCAAAGGCAGGCAAACGAACTCGCCCAAACAACTCCCCCTCTCCCCTACCCCCGCATCACAAAATGCTCAATGATCGCGTGATGGTCCTCAAAAAACTGCTCCGGCTGCCCCAGCGCCTCACTCAGCGGCACCCAGAGCGCCTCACTCGCGTCACTCCCCCCCGACAGGCGCGGCAACTGCCCAATCCCCAGATCAAAGTGAAAAGCGTGGGTCACCGTGCGCCCCCGCAGACTGCGGTCCGGGTAGTCAAAGACCGCCTGCGCCCGCAGCGCCGCCCCCAGGTCAATGCCAGGGCCCAGGCCGGTTTCCTCGTGAACCTCGCGCACACAGCAGGCCAACAGGGTTTCATCCTGCTCCAGAAAACCGCCGGGCATCGCCAGCCGCCCCCGCCCTGGCAGCCCACCCCGGCGCACCAGCAGCACGTGGCCGCTTTTCACGATCACCGCGTCGGTCGTCACGAAAATCGGCGGGTACGGCGCGTCCTGCCACGCGGCGCGGTACTGCTTCAGATAGGCGTATTCGGCCTGTAATTCGCGGAACTCGGGTGTGGCGCGGAAGCGGTCCAGAAAGGCGTGCACGGCAGGCGGCACCATACCCTGCACGTCGGCCAGGCGGTCTTCAAAGTAGGCCTTGCGCACGTCGGTGGCGCTCAGGGGGCTCACCACATGGGTGGGAATGAACTCCCAGGCGGGAAAGGTGCGCAGGTAATAGCTGCTCTCGTCCTTGATATGCCCGATCAGGGCCACATCCGTGCTGCCCCGGGTGTGGGCATGCACGCCACTTTGCACCTCGGAGAGCCACAGCGCCTCGTTGTAGAAGTAGTCGCGCACGTGCACGAACAGCACCCGGGTGCGGGGAATACCGGCGCCCTGCAGCATCGCCGCGATCAGCTCTTGGCGCTCGTCGGCCGTAAAGGGGTTTTTGATGTTGCGCGCTGCCCGCGCGCTGCCGATCACCACGATCAGCTTCTGCACGCTCTCCAGGGCTTCCAGCATCACCAGCAGGTGTGCCTGATGCGGCGGCTCGAACCGGCCAATGTACACGCCAAAGGTGCGCTTGCGCCGCGCGGGCGGGGGGGTCGCCATAATCCTCATGGTATGCACCCCACTTCATGAGCAGCGTGAGTTCTTGACTCATTCTAAAGTCGCTCACATTTGCCGACCCGGCGTCGTACTGTAAGGCATGACGAAAAAAATTCTGTCGGCGTCTGTCCTGCTCTCTGCTCTGTCCGGTGCCGCGCTGGCGGGCGGCGCTGCGGCGCCCATGGGCTCGCAGGTGCAGCCCGCCACCCCGGCGGCCATGTCGGCGGCCCTGCGTGAAGCCGGCTATCGGGTCACCATGAACCCCGCCGACCCCGACAGCGACCCCAGCATGACCATCATGGCCGGCGACTACGAGGTCACGGTGTGGCTCAGTGGCTGCAAGGCCAACATGTGCAGCCGCGCCACCGCCAGCGTGTCGTGGGACTACAGCGACGACGAAGACAGCCTGGACACCGAACTGGTGAACGACTGGAACAGCAACTACTACACCCAGGCCTACATCTACGAAGGCGCCTACTACCTGGATTCCACCATGCCCATCGCCGGGGGCTACACCAAGGCCGCCGTGAAAGCCTGGATGACCGAGTACCTGGGCGACGTGGCCGACTTCGAGATGGAACTGCCCTAAGTCGTACTGCTTTTCCTGGCCCCCGCCCCCTGTAGCGGGGGTTTTGCCGTGGCCGCCCGGGCAACATGAAGAAAACCGCCGCGTCAGGTCAAGGCGGGCTTCTGGGCCTTCAGACCCAGCGCCTGGGGGCAGGGGCCCACACTGCAGGGGCAATGGCAGACCTGAAGAATGTGGGCCAGGAGGTGGCCTCGGGCCTGAAAAGTGGCGCGGCGCGGGGTGCCCACGCCGTGACGGGGCGCGCCGCCCCCGCGCTGGACCTGCTGGCCCGGGTGGGCTACGCCAGCAAGGGCGTGGTGTACAGCACCATTGGCCTGCTGGCCCTGGGCGTGGCGCTGGGCCGGGGCGGCGCCACCACCGACATGCAGGGGGCGCTGCTGCGGCTGCAGGACATTCCTGCTGGCCGCCCGCTGCTGTGGCTGCTGGCCCTGGGCCTGCTGGGCTACGCCACGTGGCAGCTGATTCGCGCCCTGCTGGACCCGGAGCGGCAGGGCACCGGGCCCAAGGGGCTGGGCAAGCGCGGCGGGTACCTGCTCAGTGGCATCGCCAATACGGGCCTGGCCATCTTCTCGGCGCGGCTGGCGCTGCTGGGCGTCGCCACCCGCCAGCAGAACAGCGAGGACCGCGCCGCCGCCACCGTGCTGAACCTGCCCGCAGGCCGCCTGCTGCTGACCGCGATTGGCCTGCTGCTGCTGGGCGTGGCGGCCAATCAGCTGTACGTGGCCTACGGCGCCAAATTTATGAAGCGCATGGCCTTTCACGACATCAGCGAGCGGCTGTGCGGGGTGCTGGTCAAGATTGGGCAGGTGGGCATCACGGCGCGCGGGCTGCTGATGCTGGTGATTGGCAGCTTTGCCCTGCTGGCGGCGTGGCGGGGCCGCGCCCGTGAGGCCGTGGGCGTGTCCGAGGCCCTGACGTGGCTGCGCGACCAGCCGGCCGGCAACGTGCTGCTGGGCGCCGTGGCCCTGGGGACGCTGTGCTATGGCGTGTGGTGCGGGGTGCAGGCGCTGTACCGCCGCATTCGCGTGGAAGACGCAGCCTGAGCGCGGCACCCAGAGCCACCCCGGGGGCTGATCCTTCACCACTCTGGGCCGAGCAGCGTCCGTGTCTGTCAGTGGCCGACGCTGTAACAGCCGCCGTCTTTCCACGCCGCCGGCCCTGTCTGGTCGCGCTGGGCAGGGCCGCTGCCCCCCGCTGAAGGCCGTGGCACAATCCCCGCATGACCGCTGCCCCGCCGCCTCCCAGCCGCCGTCAGGTGGCCCTGATCGCCCACGACAAGAAGAAACTGGAACTGGCTCTGTTCACCCTGGCCCACCGCGAGGTGCTGGGCCGCTTTCATCTGGTCGCCACCGGCACCACTGGCGGCCTGCTGGAAAAACAGACGGGCCTGACCATCGAACGGGTGCTGTCCGGGCCGCTGGGCGGCGACCAGCAGATCGGCGCGCGGCTGGCCCAGGACGAGGTGCTGGCGGTGTTCTTCTTCCGTGATCCCCTGACCGCCCAGCCCCACGAACCGGATGTCACGGCCCTGGTGCGCCTGTGCGACGTCCACGACGTGCCGCTGGCCACCAACCCCGCCAGCGCCGAGGCCCTGCTGGGGTGGCTGCGGGGCCAGCCCTCGTCCTGACAGCGCAGGCGCCGGGGTGAGGGGGCCCGCTCACCTTGCTCCAGCCCAGCCAGCCACCCTCTGCGCCCCCAGCGGGTGAAGGGGGAGGCGCGTGGCTTATATTGGTCTCATGCGCGCCCCCGCGACGCCCTCTCTCACGTCGGGCCTTCTGACCGATGTGGGTCGTCAGCGCCAGGGCGGCGTGAACCAGGACGCGGCGCTGGCGCTGGACCTGCCGCAGGGCGGGCTGTACGCGGTGGCCGACGGCATGGGCGGGCACGCGGCGGGTGAACTGGCGGCCAACCTCGCGCTGGACGCCCTGAGTCAGGCGTATCTGGAGAGCCGGGGCACCCCCCCGGTGCGGCTGGCCAGCGCGGTGCAGGCGGCGAATATGGCGGTGCTGCGCCACGCGGTGGGCGAATACGTGGGCATGGGCACCACGCTGCTGGCCGCCCTGATTGACCGGGGCGCGGCGCTGCTGGCCCATGTGGGCGATTCGCGCGCCTACCTGCTGCGCGGCGGCGAACTGCACCGCCTCACCGACGATCACTCCTGGGTGGCCGAACAGGTGCGCCAGGGCCTGATGACCGAGGATGAAGCGCGCGACCACCAGTGGCGCAGCGTGGTCAGCAACGCGCTGGGCGGCGAGGAGCGGGTGAGGCTGGAACTGTTCGGGCTGGCGGTGCAGGCTGGCGACCGCCTGCTGCTGTGCACCGATGGCCTGAGCGGCGTGGTGACCGACGACGTGCTGCTGCGGCTGCTCTCGCGGCCCCTGTCGCCCGAAGCCACAGCCCGTCTGCTGGTCAACGCCGCCAACGACGAGGGCGGCCCCGACAACATCACGGCGCTGATCGTGGATATTCACCGGAGCGGGCGCCTGCCGCCCTACACGCTACCCCCCCGGCGCGAGGACGGCCCGACGTACGTGGACGCCCTGCTGAGCGCGCAGCGCGGCAACAGTCTGGTCACCTACCTGCTGCTGATGGTCGCGTATTTCACGCTGCTGGGCATCATGCTGGTCCCGGAAAGCCGCGTGCCCATCGGGTTGTCGGGCACAGTGCTGCTGCTGGCGATCATGGTGGGGCACCGCAGCGTGGGGCGCGCGCCGCCGCCGCTGGGGCCGCCCAGCGCGGTGCTGCCCGCCCGCGTGCCCGAACTGCCGGTGCGCGAGTCGCGGCCCTAGGGCACGGGCGCGCCGGCAGGCCACCGCCCGGTATGCTCGGGGCATGAAAGAGATTGTGCAGACGGACAGCGCCCCGGCGGCCATCGGGCCCTACAGCCAGGCCGTGACTTTCGGCAACCTCGTGGTGACCAGCGGCCAGATTCCGCTGACGCCTGTGGGCGAACTGGTGGCCGGCGGCATCACCGAGCAAACCGAACAGGTGATCGCCAACCTGAAAGCTGTGCTGGCCGCTGCCGGCACCGATCTGGACCGGGTGGTGAAAACCACGGTGTTCCTGGCCGACATGAACGAGTTTGCCGCCATGAACGCGGTGTACGAGGCGCACTTCCGCGCGCCCTACCCCGCCCGCAGCACCGTGCAGGTGGCGAGGCTCCCGCGCGACGTGCGGGTGGAAATTGAGGTGCTGGCCGAGCGCCACTGAGCTTCGGGGCAATGCTGTGGGGGCTGGCGCACACCGCGACCAGCCCCCGCTTGTTGGTAGAGGGGGCAGGCCTCTGGCCGATCAAACCCCCACCTCTCGCTCCCCTTTGTGCCTCGTGTCTCGACGGCCCCAGGCTGGCCGTGACATCCTGCAGCGAATGGTTGTCCTGCCCATCCGCTTTGAGCGCAGTCCCCGTCTCCACGCCATGCTGAGCGAGGAGGCGCATCCTGTGGGCACGCGCGTGGTGGTGCAGGGCAAGCGCGGCCCGGAGGTGGCCACCGTGCGCGGCGAACCCCGCGAACCACTGGCCCAGGAACGCTACGGCGCCGTGCTGCGCGCCGCCACGCCCGAGGACCTGAAGCGCTGGGAAGACCTGCACCGCGCGGGCGAGGACCTGAAATGGCTGCTGCGCGCCCGCGCCCGCCAGCGTGGCCTGCCGGTCAAGGTGGTGGCCGCAGAATTCACGCTGGACGAGAGCCTCGTGACGGTCAGCTACAGCGCCGACGAGCGCATTGAACTGAGCAGCCTGATTGGCGAGGTGCGCGCGCACACCCGCGCCCGCGTGAACTTTGCGGCGGTGGGCCCGCGCGAGCAGGCGCAGATGATCGGCACGCTGGGGGCCTGCGGGCGCGAGAACTGTTCGTCCACTCACCTGCAGGACTTTGCGCCCGTCAGCATTCGCATGGCGCGCGACCAGCAACTGCCGCTGAACCCGGAAAAGCTCTCGGGGCCCTGCGGGCGCCTGCTGTGCTGCCTGCAGTTCGAGCACACCCAGTACCTCGAACTCCTCAAGGACCTGCCGCGCAAGAACGCCAAGGTCTGCCACGAGGGCTCGGGGGCCTGTGGCAAGGTGACCAAGCTGCATCCCCTCAGCGGCACGGTGGACGTGGCGACCGATCAGGGCCTGCTGCAGAACGTGCCTGCCGCCGACCTGCGCCGCATGACCGACGCCGAGGTGCGCGCGCTGCCCGAAGGTGGACGCCCCCAGGGCCGGCCCGGCAAGGGCCCCCGCCCAGCGCCCAGCGAGTAAGGGTTCAGCCCCTGGCGCTGCGCCCGGCTGGCGGCCCCTGACCCCGCGTCCGCTGGGGCCGAACAGGAGCACGGCCGCACCCGCGCCGCAGCGGCCTGGACGCGTGGGGGGCGCAGTACACTCGCGGGCATGAGCCCTGTGCCTTCCCAGCCCACCGCCGACCAGACGCTGACGGTGCCTGCCCCTGCGGCCGAGTGGGCCCACTACGCGCCGCGCGTTCAGTCGCTGCAGGCCCAGGCCCTGAACGCTGAGGCGGTGCCCGGCTGGCTGGCCGCCTGGAGCGCCCTGAGCAGCGAACTGAAGGGCGTGGGCGCCAAGCTCTCGATCTTTGCCGACCTACACACCGATCAGCCGGACGCCCAGGCCCGCTACCAGACCTTTGTGGCCGAGGCCCTGCCACAGTGGGCGCGCGCCGAGCAGGCCCTGAAAGAGAAGCTGCTGGCCGTGCCCGACTACGTGCCGGCCCCCGACTTTGCCCTGACCCTGCGCCGCATGCGGGACGAGGCCGCCCTGTTCCGCGAGGCCAACGTGGACCTGGAGGTCACCCACGAAGCCCAGAAGCAAGAATACGCGGTGATCACCGGCAACCAGACGGTGCAGCTGGGCGGCGAGACACTGACCATTCCCCAGATCAAGCAGCGCCTGGACGACCCCAGCCGCCCAGCGCGCGAGGCCGCGTGGCACGCCCTGGCCGCCAGTAACGCCGAGGTGGCCCCGCAACTGGACGACGTGATGGCGCGCCTGATCGCCACCCGCTGGCAGCTGGCGCGCAACGCCGACGAGACCAATTACCGCGACCTGCGCTGGAAGGAACTGGACCGGGTGGACTACAGCCCCGCCGACTGCCGCGCCTTCCACGAGGCGGTGCAGACCGAGGTGGTGCCGCTGCTCTCGCGCATGACGGCCGAGATCGCCGCGCAACTGGGCCTGGGCGCCCTGCGCCCCTGGGACTACAACCGCAACAACCTGCTGGACCCCCAGGCCCGCGCGCCGCTGACCCCGTTCCAGAGGGGCGCCGAACTGGAAACCCTGGCCCAGACGGCCTTTGCTGGCCTGGATTCCGGGCTGGCCGCCCGCTTTACCCAGATGCGCGCCGGGGCCCTGCTGGACCTGGAATCGCGCCCGGGCAAGATGAGCCACGCCTACTGCTCGTACTTTCCGACCACCAACGAGCCCTTTGTGCTGATGAATGTGGTGGGCACTGCCGAGGACGTGCGGGTGCTGTTTCACGAGGTGGGGCACGCCTTCCACGGCTTTTACAGCGGCGATACTCAGCCGCTGGTGTGGAACCGCTGGAGCCCCATTGAATTCGTGGAGATTCCCAGCATGGCGATGGAATTCCTGACCCTGGACCACCTGGGGCACGTGTTCTCGCCGGACGACCTGGCGCGCTACCGCGAAAAGCAGCTGCAGGGCGTGGTGGCCTTCCTGCCCTGGGCCGCCCAGATGGACGCTTTCCAGCACTGGCTGTACGCCGAGGCCCCCGATACCGTGACGGTTGCCGATCTGGACGCCAAGTGGCTGGAACTGGACCGCACCTTCCACCCCTTCGTGAACTGGGACGGCCTGGACGAGCGCCTGCGCGCCAAGGGTTGGCAGTACTACCACATCTTCCAGGTGCCCTTTTATTACATCGAATACGCCATGTGCTATCTGGCGGCCGTGGGGGTCTGGCGCGGCGCCCAGCAGGACGCCGCCGGCGCCCTGGAGCGTTACAAGGCCAGCCTGCGCCTGGGCAACACCGTGCCCGTCCCGGAGCTCTACCGCGCCGCCGGCACCGAATTCCGCTTCGACCGCGACCACATCCGCAGCCTGATGACCTTCCTCACCGAACAGCTCCAGGCCTAACCCCACACGAACAGGGCCCCCGGAACGTTCCAGGGGCCCTTCTTTTAGGCCATCAGCCTTCGGCCATCTGTCTCAGTAGCGGTACGTCGTCGTTTCGCTCACGTTCACGCGCACGGTGCGGTTGGCGCCCCGGTCCACGGTCAGGGTAACGGTGCTGGCGCCGCGCACCAGGGTGCCGCTGTAGCCGGTGCCGGTGGTGCGGCTCTGCTGCAGCGCGTAGCCGTCGGCCTGCAGTTCACGCACCTTCTGGTCGTAGGCGCTGCGGGCGGGGTCCTGCAGCTGGGTGCCCGCAATGGCGCCCAGCAGGTTGCCGATAAAGTCCAGCACGCCGTTGCCGGTGTTGACGGGCGCCGGGGCCACGCTCAGGGGCTGGGCAAATTCCACGTTCAGGTTGGTGGTGGTGCCCGCACGCACGGTCACGGTGGAGCTGAAGTCGGCGTAACCGGGGGCCTGCACCCGCACGGGGTAAGTACCGGAGCGCAGGTTGCTGTAGGTCACGTTGGCGCCGCCCAGGCGCTGGCCGTTCAGGATCACGGTGGCGCCCGCCACGTTGGTGCCCACGAACAGGCTGCCGGTGCTCACCGGGGTCTGCGCGGCCACAGTGTAGAAAGCGGTGTCACTCACCCAGCTGTTCTGGGGCAGGGGGTTCACCACGATGCTCAGGGCCTGCGCCAGCCCGGTCTGCCCGCCCTGGGTGCTCACGGTGGCGAACTGGTCCTGGGCCGTGCGGAAAGAGCTGATCTGGTCGAGGTTCAGCGGGGTCAGGCTGGCCAAGGCCAGCACCTTGTTCTGGCCGACCGGGCCTTCCACCGAGTAGGTGAAGTTGTCGCCGGGCGCCGGGAAGCTCTTGGTGGTGTTCGCCTTGACGAAGTTCTCGCCGCTCAGGCGGTTGGGCAGGATCTGGTCCACCGTGCCGTCGGGGTTCACGTTGAACAGGTACACGTAGGCGTCGCGGTTCACGCTGGCGCTCACAGTGATGTTCTCACCCACGCGGTAGGCGGGGTTGCTGTTGCCGCTGGGGTCCCTGTCCACGCGCACGTTCACCGACAGGTCCGGCTGGGTGGGGTTCACGATGATGCTCTGCGCACTGATCTTGGCCTGCGCGCCCGCCACGCTGAGGGTGGCAGCGGTGCCCAGGGCCAGCAGGGCCGTCACGGTCGAGTTCTTCTTCATGACTGGCAGTGTGCCGGGCCCGCATGACGCCGTGCTGACGCCACCTGACGGGAACATTCACAGTTCAGCAGACGGTAAATGTCCTGGCCCCGGAGGCTGAGAATCCGCAGGAGTTGGTCAAGTTCAGTGGGGGTTGAGGTGGGCACAGCAGCGCCCCTGACCCGGCCGCCCCCTACGCCCGGCCGCCCCGGCTGTGGCCCTGGACCAGCGCGCGGGCGATCAAGTGCGGGGCACGCAGCGGTTCCGGCACCCGGCCAGTCACGGTGAAGGTGTGCAGGGCGGCCTCGGCCTGGGCCAGCGTCAGGCCCGCGCGCTGCACGTACACGCCGCCGCAGGGTTCCATCGGCCCGGCGGCCTCGATCAGCTGCCACTTGCGCGCGCCGCCCGGCACCCGCGACAGCAGCGCCGCGCGAATTCGGTCCAGGTCGGGGGCTTTGCGGGCCACCACCAGCACGGGCAGGCCCGTGGCCGCGTGCAGCCCCGGCAGGTCCACCACGTTAAAGCCCGCCAGCGCAATGCCCTGCAGCAGCACCAACTGCAGATGTTCGGGCGACAGCGCCACCAGCCGCGCCAGTTCGGCGGTGCTGTTGCGCCCGTCGCGGCGCACGTGCCCGCGCACCACGGCGTGCAGGGTGGTGCGGGCGTACGCGGCGCCAATCACCGGCACGTTGCCCCGGTGGGCGCGGTCAAACGGCGCGTCGTCAAAGCCGATGGCGTGGGCGAACACGCCGCGCAGTATGTCGCAGCCGCGCTCCTGACCGGGCAGCGAAGGGCCTCGCCTCTCCCCCATTCCACGGTTTCAGAAGAGCGCAGAAACCTTTCCATTCCCGGGGCGAGGCCCTGTTTTCGCTCCTCGCTTCGCGCGGTTGATCCCTGGATCAACCGCGAGCAACTTAAAAAGCGAGACCGCCTTTGCCTACGCCCCCCTCCGCCATCCGGCGCATGTTCCTCTGACCGCCAGGGGTCACACTGCCCCCATGACCTCCGCGATGCCCCTGCCCGATCTGAACGCTGGCGCCTGGCCAGTGAGCCTCTTTGACCCGGCCCGCGCCACGCCCGAACAGAAACTGGCTGTGGGGCGCCTGCTGGCCGACAGCTTTGCCTACGCCAATCCCGAAGACCCGCCCCTGATTCCCGAACAGGAGGCCGTGGGCCTGAGCCACCAGTTGCCCACCGAACGCAAACACCACCTCGTGGTGTGGCAGGGCGCGCAGGCCCTGGCCTGGGGCTGCCTGGAATACGACACCGAACAGAACACCCACATGGCCCATGCCCGGCTGGTCGTGGCCCCGCCGGCCCGCCGCCAGGGCCTGGGCCGCGCCCTGGGCGGGCAACTGCGTGACATGGCCGTGCAGGCCGGCCGCACCGTGCTGACCTTCGGCACCACCAGCCGCGCGCCCGCCGGCGAGGCCTTTGCGCAGGCCACGGGCGCCCAGGCCGCGCTGCCCATGCGCCAGAGCCGCCTGCCCCTCTCTGGGCTGGACCGCGACCTGCTGGCCCGCTGGCAGGGGCGCCCCGAAGGCGACCCTTACCGCCTGCACCTGTGGGCCACCGTGCCCGACGAGTACCTGGACCGCGCCGCCGACATGATGATGGTGATGAACACGGCCCCCAAGGGCGACCTGGAACAGGACGACTGGCGCATTACCCCCGAGATGATCCGCGCCTGGGACGCCATGATTGAGGAAGCAGGCGAGGTGCGCACCATGATGGCCATTGAAGACACCCGCACGGGCGCGCTGGACGCCTACAGCGAGATCTTCTGGACCCCGGAGCGCCAGGGCCCGGTGTTCCAGGGCGCCACCGCCGTGCGGCCGGGCGCGCGGGGCCAGGGCCTGGGCAAATGGGTCAAGGCCGCCATGCTGGAGCACATCCTGGCCACCGTGCCGGGCGCGCGCTGGGTGCAGACCAACAACGCCCACGAAAACGCCGCCATGCTGGGCATCAACGTGACCCTGGGCTTTGCGCCGTGGTCCACCTTCACCGAGTGGCAACTGAAGTTGGCCTGAGGACAGACGGGCCATGAGCCATGGGCCATGAGCTCTGGGGGGGTTCCCTCATGGCTCATGGCCCAGAGCCCATGGCCCCTTTCCCTTCACGCTACCCTGCACCCCATGAGCACGCAGGCCCGCACGAGGAAGGACGCCGCATGAGGGTGGCGGTGGCCGATGTCGGCACCAATTCCAGCCATCTGCTGATTGCCGAGGCCATGACCGCCGGCGAGGCCGGCGGCTACCGCGTGCTGGACGCCCTGAAAGACCGCACCCGCCTGGGCGAGTGCCTGGACGCGGCGGGCAACCTGACCCCGGAAGGCGAGGACCGCCTGTCGTCGGCCCTGACCCGGTTCCGGGCCCTGGCTGCCAGTGCGGGCGTGCCCGAGGTGCATGTGTACGCCACCAGCGCCCTGCGCGAGGCCCCCAACGGCGCGGCGGTGGCGGCGCGGATGCTGGCACGCACGGGGGTGTACCCCGCCATCATCAGCGGCGAGCGCGAAGGTGAACTGACCTACCTGGGCGCCGCCCACGCCGTGGAACTGGGCCCCGACAACGTGCTGCTGGACCTGGGGGGCGGCAGCCTGGAATTCGTGCGCGGCGACGCGTCGCGGGCCCGCGACGTGCTGAGCCTGCCCCTGGGTGCCATTCGCATGACCCGGGCGCATGTGCCTACCGAAACGCCGGGGCGCCGCGAACTGGCGGCCCTGCGCGCGGCGGTGCAGGACGCGCTGGCGCCGCACGCCGCGCGGTTCCGGGTGCGGGCCGGTACGCGGGTGGTGCTGTCCAGCGGCACCGCCGAAGCTGCCGCTGTGGCGATCCTGGCGCGGCGGGGCGAACACGCACAGAGCGTCAACGGCACGTGCTTTTCGCTGGCCGAACTGGGGGCCCTGCTGGAACACGTGCGCGGCCTGCGCGCGGCTGCGCGCGCCCGCCTGCCGGGCCTGGAACGCCGGGCCGACACCATCGTGGCCGGGCTGGCCACCCTGCACGCCGCCCTGGAGGTGCTGGGCGCTGCCGAGGTCACGGTCAGCGAGGGCGCGCTGCGCGAGGGCATGCTGATCGAGGAACTCACGCGCCTGGAGGCCTACCAGTCGTCCATTAGCGCCCGGCAACGCAGCGTGCTGGGCACCGCCGAGCGTTTTGGGGCGAATCTGTCGCACGCCCGGCAGGTGGCGGCGCTGGCCCGCGACCTGCTGGCCGGTTTGCAGGCGGCGGGCGAACCGTTTGGCCCGGACGGCGAGGCCCGCAGCCTGCTCACGGCGGCCGGAGCGCTGCACGAGGTGGGGCAGATCGTGGCCCAGAGCGCCCACCACAAGCACAGCGCCTACCTGATCCGCCACGCCGAGCTGCGCGGCTTTACCCCACGCGAGATCGAGTGGATTGCCCTGCTGGCGCGCTACCACCGCAAGAGTGCGCCCAAAACCACTCACCCGGAGTTCGCCGCGCTCTCGGGCCCCGAGCAGGCCCTGCTGACCCGGCTGGTGGCGGTGCTGCGCGTGGCCGACGGCCTGGACCGCTCGCACGCGGGCGGGGTACAGATTGAAGCCCTGGACCGCCGGGGCGGAGGCTGGCGCCTGACCGTCAGCGGCGCCACGCCCCTGGACCTGGAAGGGGCGCGCGACAAGGCAGATGTCTGGGCGCGCGTGTTCGGCCCACTGACCCTGCACGCCTTGCCCTGAGCGCAAAGCCCAGAGCGGCTGAGGCGCTGACCAGGATTGGCGTTAGAAGCGCAATAGAAAAGAGGGGCCAGAAGTGCCCCTCCCCCAAACAGACTGCCGATCTATGCGGGGCCCCTGGCCCGCTTATGCCCGGCCCGGCCCGCGCCGCTGCGCTGCCGCCCGACCCATCAGCCCGCCCAGGCCCAGGAGCCCCAGCAGGCCCCAGGGAAAGGGGTTACCGCGCGTGTCGCCCTGGACCATGCTGGTGCTGCCCGGGGTGCCGCTTTCCGTGCCAGTGGCCGTCCCTGCCGGGTTGCCAATCTGCGAGGTGTCGGTGCTGGGCTCGGTGCCGGTGGTGCCCGCCGCATCGGTGGTGCCCATATCGCCCGTGCCCGTATCCGTGGTGCCCGTGTCGGTGGTCCCGGTATCGGTCGCCCCGGTGTCCCCTGTCCCCGTGTCACCCGTCCCGGTGTCGCCTGTGCTGGTGTCACCCGTTCCCGTCTCGGTAGTCCCTGTGTCACCCGTGCCCGTCTCGCCGGTCGTTTCTGTGCCGGTCGGGGTGCTCAGGTCGGTGGTGTTCGTCGTGTCGGTCTGGGCCAGGGCAGCGGAACTCAGCAGGGCCAGGGTGAGCAGCAGTCGTTTCATGTCAGCCTCCGTTCTGCGAAGTATCCGGGGGCCCAGCACAGTGCATATGAAGCCCGGTTCAGGTCCTGGGGCCTTCTGACTGGGCGGAGTCCTTCAGAAGGCTGAAGGCGGCTTCATCCGGCGTCCTGGCTCTGGCCCGAGCAGGCGAGCAAGCGGTAGCGCTTCCCGGGTTGCTCTGCCGTTCAGACCTCCTACCCGGGGAATCGCTCCTTTTCCGGCGCCCTGTGCCCGGAAACCGGTGGGCAGGCAGGGCCGGTCTTTCCGCCGCGCCCGGCCGTATTCTGGGCGGCATGACGCAAGGGCCGCCAAGAAATATCCTGTCCATTCAGTCGTGGGTCAGCTACGGGCACGTGGGCAACGCCGCCGCTGTGTTTCCGCTGCAGCGGCTGGGCTTTGAGGTCTGGGCCATTCACACGGTGCAGTTTTCCAACCACACCGGCTACGGCGCCTGGACCGGCACGGTCTTTCCGCCCGAACTGGTGGCCGAACTGATTGACGGCATTGAGGCGCGCGGCGCGCTGCCAGAGTGCCACGCGGTGCTCAGTGGCTACATGGGCAGCGAGGGCACGGTGGCGGCGGTGGTGGACGCCGTGCGCCGGGTGCGCGCCGCCAACCCGGAGGCCCTGTACTGCTGCGACCCCGTGATGGGCGATGTGGGCCGGGGCGTGTTCGTGCGCCCTGAACTGCCGGACCTGATCGGGGTGCAGGCGGTGCCCGAAGCCGACATCCTGACCCCCAACCAGTTTGAGCTGGAACTGCTGACCGGCCATACGGTGGAGACGCTGGAACAGGCCCTGGCCGCCGCGCGTGCCCTGCGCGAGCGAATGCGCGCCGGGGGGCCCCGGCTGGTGCTGGTGACCAGTCTGGTGCGCAGCGGCGCCCCCGAGGGCAGTATTGAAACCCTGGTGGTGGGCGAGGGCGGCGCGTGGCTGTGCCGTACGCCCCTGCTGCCCCTGGACCCGCCGCGCAACGGCACCGGCGACGCGATTGCCGCGCTGTTCTTCGGGCACTACCTGCACAGTGGCCGCCCCGACAGCGCCCTGAGCCTCGCCATGAGCGCGCTCTATGCCCTGCTGCAGCGCACCCACCTCGCGGGCACGCGCGAGATTCAGCTGGTGGCTTCGCAAGATGAGTTTGTGCGGCCTGCACGGCTGTTCGAAGCGCAGCAGGTGGGCTAGCCCCGGCCTTTATGAGGCCCGACTGAGGCGCAGGGGGTGTGCTTTGTGAGGAGCGTCTCAGGGTGGCCTCAGGGTGAGCCCAATGCCTGTTGCGGCGGTTCTCATGGAAGGGGGAGGCGGCGCCGTGAACACTGGGAGGCATGAAACACGTCATCTTCCCGACCGTTGCCGCCGCCGACGCCTTCATTGCCGACATGCAGCAGCAGGGCCTCGTGGCCCCCACGCTGGGCCGCGCCAGCTACATGCGCAGCGGCGGCGCTGCCACCACGACGACCACCACCACCGACACGGTGACCGCCGACGCCAGCGCGGGCGCTGAAGACGCCGGTGCGGGCGCCGTGAAGGGCACAGGCGTGGGTGCCGTGGCCGGGGCTGTGGCCGGGGTGCTGGCCTCGGGCGCTGTGGTGGCGACGGGCGGCCTCGCCCTGCCCGTGATCCTGGGCATGACCGCGCTGGGCTCCGGCGTGGGCGCGGCGGTGGGCGCCACGGGCGGCGCGATGGGCGTGGACGAGAACCACGACGGCCGCACCAGCATGAACGACACCTACGAGGTGGACCACACCTCCTACGACCACATGCACAACACCATGAACAGCGGTGGCCGCGTGGTGGGCGTGGAAGACAGCGTGCCCTTTGACGCCGTGCAGGCCACCGCCGCCCGTCACGGCGGCCAGATCATGGACGACAGCGGCATGAACCGCCGCCCCATGAGCCCCACCGGCAGCTCGCTGTAAACCCCCTTTGACCCCCCAGGCCCCCCGGCGGTTGCAGCCCGCCGGGGGGTTGGTCGTTGGATGGAGCAAGAGGGGGCACTGTGCCGTCTGACGCGGACACGTTTTGAGCACGCTGGTAGGCAGACGTTTTATAGGCTCTGAGCAGCTCTGGCCGTACCCATCATCTGTGGGCATTGGGCCCCCTTCAGGGCCATAGACCGAGCCTCATTGCGCCCCCGACTTACTTGGGGCGCGCTGTTTCCTTTCCACGGCCCACCTGATCCCCGGCCCTTACGCTGGCGCCACCTCTTCAGAGGGTTCTGCTGGCAGGCGCAGAGAAAAGGTGCTGCCCTGGTCAGGGGTGCTGTCCAGCCACAGGTCAGCGCCCAGGCCTTCGGCCACGGCACGGGTGACCGCCAGCCCAATGCCACTGCCCGGGTAGGCGTCGGCGCCATGCAGGCGCTGAAACACGCCAAAAATGCGCTCGTGGTATTCCGGGGCAATGCCCAGACCGTTGTCGCGCACCGCCAGCACCCAGCGCGCGCCGTCCCGCGCCGCCGTGATCTCCACGCGGGCGGGGCGGTCCGGGGCACGGAACTTCAGGGCGTTGCTGATGAGGTGGTGCAGCGCCTGGGCCAGCAGGTCGGGGGTGGTGGTCACGGTGGGCAGCGGTCCCACCTGCACCTGGGCCTGTGCCGCCTGAATCTGGGGTTGCAGCTCGGCCAGCAGACCGCGCACCAGCACGTCTAAGTCCACCGGCACGGCGTCCTGCTCGGCGCGGCGCACCCGCGAGTAGGTCAGCAGGTCCTGAATCAGGGTCTTCAGGCGCCGGGTGGCGGCCGTGGTAAAGGCGATGTACTGGTCGGCACGCTCGTCCAGTTGCCCGCCGTAGCGGCGCGCGAGGAGTTCGGTGTAGCTGCCGATGGTGCGCAGCGGTTCTTGCAGGTCGTGGCTGGCGACGTAGGTGAACTGTTCCAATTCGCGGTTGCTGCGGCGCAGCTGGCGCTCCCGCTCCTGCACGGCCTCGGCCATGCGGTCAAACTGCGCGCCCAGCAGGCCCAGTTCCTGCACGGGGCTGCCCGGCATGCGGCGGGTGTATTCGCCGCGCGCCATGTCCTGGGCGGCGGCCCCCAGTTCCTGCACGTGGCGGCCCACGGTGCGCGTGACGCGGTAGGCGGTAATGACCAGCAGCGCCATGCCCAGCAGCAGCCCCCCCACGCTGAACCAGCGCACCGCGCCCAGGGTGGCCTGACTCTGGCGGGTGGCCTCGCTCAGGCGGGTGTTTTCCTGGGTGGCCATCACGCTCAGGAGCCCGCGCGCCTGATCCAGGATCGCGCGGCCACGCCCCCGCCCCACCAGCGTGGCCGCGCGGTTCAGCGAGGTCAGACGCGCCTCGATTTCCGGCTGGGCGGCCTCCTGCTGCCAGCGGCCCACCAGGGCCTGCACCTGCGCCAGCGTGCGGCGCTGCGTGTCGTCCACGCTCAGATCGTGCAGGGCGTAGGCGGCGGCCTGAAACGACGCCTGCGCCTCCTGGTAGGGCGCCAGAAAACCCGCCTGCCCGGTGATGACAAAGCCGCGCTGGCCGTTTTCCATGGCCGACACCTGCCCGGTCAGTTCGCTGAGCAGTTGGGTCCGCGCCTGGGCATCCAGCACCCGCTGCAGCGCCTGATCGTTGCGGTCCACGCCGAACATCACCGCGCCGCCCACGCCCAGCAGCAGCACAAAGGGCGTCAGCAGCGGGCGCAGCAGAAAGTCGCGCAACGGCACCCCACCCGCGCCCGCCGGGGAGGCAGGCGCAGCGGCAGCGGGGGGCAGCGGCAGCACGGGGGGCATTCTAGAGCAGCCTTGATGAGCGCCCATTCCCCGTGGTCTGGCCCGCGCCCGCAGATTTTGAACCGAGTTCACGAAAGCGGGGTAAAGTGAGCGCCATGACCGACACGAGCGTGCAGCTCACCCGCCGGGGTGAGGTCGCCACCCTGACCATCACCTCGAAAAAAGGCGCCCTGGGCCCGGCGTTCTGGCGCGAGGTGCCGCCTGCCCTGGCCGGGCTGGGGGGCGCGCGCGTGCTGATCGTGCGCGGCCAGGAGTGGTTCAGCGCGGGGCTGGACGTGAAGGCCACCGCGCCGGTCATCGCCCCGGCCCTGGGCCAGCCCGAGGCGTTCGCGGCCGTGGTGGCCGAAATGCACGCGGCCATTGAGGGACTGGCCGCCCTGCCCATTCCAGTGATTGCGGCGGTGCATGGCTGGTGCATTGGCGCGGGCCTGGAACTGATCAGCGCCTGCGACCTGCGCCTGTGCAGCGCGGACGCCCGGTTCAGCCTGCCGGAGGTGAAACTGGGCATCACCGCCGACCTGGGCGGCTTGCAGCGCCTGCCGGGCCTGCTGGGCCGGGGCCGCGCAGCGCACCTTGCCCTGACCGGTGAGCCTATTGACGCCGCAGCCGCCGAACGCTGGGGCCTGGTGACCGAGGTGCTGCCCACCCCCGAGGCCCTCTTTGCCCGCGCCGAGGCCCTGGCCGATACCCTGGCCCAGCTGCCCCCTCGCGCCCTGGAAGGCACCAAACGCGCCCTGATTGCCGAGCTGCCCCACGCCGAGGGCCTGCAACAGGCCGTGGCCTGGAACGCCGAGCATATGACCGCCGACGGCCTGATGACGGCCCTCAAGGGGCGTGGCTCGTAGGGTCAAGCCCAGATTGACCCCGAACGATCTGGGTTGGTCCCCCACTGCCCTACCCTGACCAACCTCCCCCACCTTCAACACCTGCCCGCACTTCCCTTAGACCCTTAGACTCTTCGACCCTTAGACCCCCCTAAAAAGGAGCCCCCATGACCCAGCCTTCCCCCCTCTCCCCCACCTTCCGCCCCGACCTGCTGGCCGGCAAGCACGCCCTGATTACCGGGGGCGGCAGCGGCATCAACCTGGGGATTGCCCAGACCTTCGCGGCCCACGGCTGCGCCGTGACGCTGCTGGGCCGCAACCTGGACAAAGCCCAGACCGCCGCGCAGGGCATCGTGGATGCGGGGGGGCGCGCCCTGGGCGTCAGCGCCGATGTGCGCGACTTTGCGGCGCTGCAGGCCGCCGCCGCGCAAGCCGTGGAGGCCTTTGGCGACTTCGATATCGTGCTGGCGGGCGCGGCCGGAAACTTTCCGGCGCCCGTGGATGGCATCTCGCCCAACGGCTTCAAGACAGTGGTGGACATTGACCTGCTGGGCACTTACAACACCATCAAGGCGGCGGCCCCGCACCTGAAGACCCCGGGGGGGAACGTGCTGAGCATCAGCGCTTACGGGGTGCCGGTGCCCATGCAGGCGCATGTGGTGGCCGCCAAGGCCGGCGTGGATGCCCTGACCCGCACGCTGGCGGTGGAATGGGGCCTGCGCGGGATTCGCGTGAACGCCATTATCCCCGGGCCCATTGACGGCACCGAGGGCATGGCCCGCCTCGCCCCCGACGAAAAGACCCGCACCCAGTTCATGCGCACCGTGCCGCTGGGCCGCTTTGGGCTGCCGCAGGACATCGCCAACGCCGCACTGTTTCTGGTGAGCGACGCGGCCAGCTACGTGACCGGCGTGATTCTGCCGGTGGATGGCGGCCAGAACATGCTGGGCGGCGCCCCGCAGTACCAGATGTACCAGGCGATGGGGCTGGCGCTACCCAAGCAGGACTAAGTCCTTCGAAGTTGATCTTGAGATCAACCGAGCGAAGCGAGTCTCGAGGTAGTGCTCCAGGGATGACTTCCAGAATCTGACCCTTTCGAAGAGAGGGACGAGCACACTGGAGATCACCATGGGGAAACAGCGAAAAACCTGGAGCACCGACGTGAAGGAAGCCATCGTCCTGGGCGTGCTCCGAGGCGAACTTGGGGTCGCCGAAGCAGCCCGGCAGCAGGGCGTGAACGAAAGCCTGATCCACACGTAGAAAACCCAGTTTCTCGAGGCGGGCGCGGCCCGCCTCGTTGGCGACCGACACGGTCATGGAATCACACACCTGGAGCGGGAGAACGATCGTCTGAAGCGGATCCTGGCGGAAAAGGAACTGGAGCTCGATATCGCGCGAAAAGTGCGACGGCTCTGACGGTGGATGAACTGCTCGTCCTCTGGCAGAGCCGACCCCAGTTGAGCCTCCGGCGCTTCGCGCAGTACGCCAGTGTGCCGTACTGGCGCCTCCGGGATCATCAGAACAGCGCGCCGGCGCGCTTTGCCCGTCAGCAGCAGCGGGATGAATTACAGGAGAAAATCCGGCAGGTCGCTCTCCACCACCCGACCGCTGGGTATCGGTTGCTGTACCACGAACTCAAAGCTCAGAGCGAAGAGATTGGATTGCACAAGATCCGCGTGACCCTCGGCGAATTGCACCTTCACCCAACGCAGCCTCGGAAGACCCGGAAACCTTCGGGGAAGGTTTCCGCACCACAGGACTGGCCTGAAGGTCGACGGGTGCAGATTAATGCGACACGGCTGTCGCTGTCCGATGGGGTCTGCTGGATCTATTTCGTGCTGGACGTTCTCTCGCGGGTGGTGCTGGCCAGTCGGGTGGTGCGGCGCCTGTCGATGCACCTCGCCAAATTGACGCTCGACGAGGCGATCACCGTGCTCCACGCTCAGGGGATCGCGGAGCGCATCCTAGTGCAGCGTGATGGGGCAGCGATTTCACCAGTGACCTCTTTCAGCAGGGCTGCTTGACGTATGGCAGTTGG
Organism: Deinococcus aquaedulcis; assembly: GCF_019693445.1. NCBI lineage: Bacteria > Thermotogati > Deinococcota > Deinococci > Deinococcales > Deinococcaceae > Deinococcus > Deinococcus aquaedulcis. The sequence goes on from NZ_JAHRBL010000020.1 coordinate 23,414, forward strand.
GTCTGCTGCAAGGTGCCTCAGCCGGGCGGCACTGGGATTCTCGAACGCCTCAACCGCACCTACAAATACCAGTTCGCGTTCCGCCAGGACTGGCACGCTATGACCGATGTCCGGGCGGCCATGCCGGATTTTCACCGTTGGTACAACCACGAGCGCCGAATCACGGCGCTCGGCTACGCCACGCCCTGGTCTACACTCACCTCATCGGCGAACACTCGTAACGCCGCTTGAAGTCAAAACTGGAGCATTACCCCCTGCCTCCTGGGCCTTCGTTCTGGTTGCTCTTCTCTCGCGCATGGAAGCTCTTGTTCATGTCACCCCAGCTCAATGGGCCTGAATTCTGAAGTGTATCCCGGGAGGTAAACTATTGAGAGGGGGTGGTGGCCAGCCATGGAGGCCTGGATGACCTCTGCAAGCTCATCCTCAGATCTTGCACCTGGAAAGCGGCACACACCAGGAGCACCCAGCGATCCAGCCCCTGAGCGGTATGCAGCGCGAACCGATTCAGGCCGAACTGGTGCTTGGACGCCTTGAAGAAAGATTCGATGGCCCACCGGCGCTTTCCCGCTCTGGCGACGACGTCGCCAGAGCGGCGTTGCGACGACACCGAGAAGAAGGTCCGGTCGCCCCGGTCAAATCGGGCCAGCGTCACGACCTCCCACGGCCAGTTGTGGAGCGACAGCCAGCTGCCGTGCTCGCAGTCATTCACTGTCACTCGACCTGGGTGATCGGTGCGCCGTGTCGACCGAACACCCACGACGAACTCGAACCCCTCGTCCCGCACGCCCTGCAAGAACTTCTCGGACTCGAACCCGCTGTCGGCCAGCACCCACATGTCGAATCGCCGCCGGATCGGCTGCGGAACGGTCGCGAGGAGGTCCAACGCGAGCCGGACTGGGGTCGGGGTACCCCGACCCCGGTACACGCGATACCCGACCGGAAACTTGAGTGTGCCGTAGACGGCATACAGGACGACGAGGTGAATGCCGTGCACGCCGTTGTACACGCGAACAGAAGGGAGCTTCCGGCCTGTTTTGGGGATGCTGGTGAGATCGACGCACAGGTGAAGTCGCGGGCGCCGCTTGCGGCGCGCAGCCAGAAGAAGCGAGTCCCACGGCGTCTGCTGGAGGGAGTTCCAGCAAGCGCGCGTGTCCCAGGTGTACGCGTTCAGGAGACGACTGAGGGCACTGGCGCTGACCGTGGAGGCGCGGTGAAGCGCTGTTTTCCGCCCCAGATCGACGAACAGCCCGAGTGCAGCCTCAAGGCTGCGCCGCTGGTAGATCGTGCGAGGGACGGCGAGCAGGTGATCTGCCAGACTACGAGCGCGCTTCCCGGAGAGTCTGAGGTCGTTCACACCCTCTTTCTCTCGTCTGGGCGCGCTTTCTGACTACCTATTCAGCTGCAAGATCTGAGTCATCTGCCCTCGCTTTCCGGAATCAGGTCACAGCCCGTTGGCCAGTCAATTTTCTGACGAAGCAGGTGCTGAGATCGACATCTTCTCAAGAGCACTTTGTGCACGATTTTTTGGCTGCCTCTATTTGGAGGGCGCTGGTGTAAACTGCGCAGCTTGAAGAGTGAGGCGCCGTATCTCGCTCACATTGAGGTAAGGATTCTTGATCTTGATGTGGAGCGGGCCTCCTGTCAGCTCAACGGTATGTTTGCGTAGCTCCCGGCCAACCTGAATTTCCTGGACGGTCTTCCCACCGTTCTGTGTCAGTTCCAGTCGGGCATATTCCCCCCGCGCCTTCTGTCCTGTGGTGACGAACTTCAGCAGGCCGGAGGCACAAGGCGTTACCGTCATGGGCACGTCGAAGACAAGAGAGGCAGAGTTCTGGTCGGGAAACCACTGCCCACCTGCCTCAGACGGATAATCGACCTGGAGGGACTTGCAGCTGTTACCGGACAGCTCGAATCCCATCAGGATTGTAGTGCGGGATTCCCGGCGGAGATACGGATTGAAAAAGCCGATCTGAAGAAGCTGGCCCTTCTTCACGTCCAGGCTCAGCGCCTTTTGTCCTTCAACCGGCGTGTCCGGCAGGGTGCTGCCGTCCGCGATGATGCTCAGGACAGCCGGCGCGCCACCAGCTGCCTCACCGTGAAGGTTTAGCGCCAGTTTCCCGGCACGGCAGAACCGGCGCTCAAACCAGACGGTACCGGTCAAGGCGGCGGTGGCGTTTCCATCCCAGATGTCCTGGCTGTCACTCCGCTGCCACTGCTCACTACAGTCCTGCTTTGCTATGACCAGAGGCGCAGGCGTAGGCAGCGTCACGAGATGCGGCGTTGCGGCGGCCACTGCCGCGGCAGCCAGCGGGCCCAGAAAGGAGAGAGGAGGCCTGCGCGTCATTTCGCCTCCACCGGCCATTCGGAGGCCCACAGTGCCGTCGTCGCCAGAGACGACCGTGCCGGATAGATGCTGAGTCGCAGAAGGGAGGTGTCCTGCGGAAGGCGAGTGCTGATCATGACGGGCCCGGCAGAGGCCTGATATGGCGCGAGCCACACGGTGCGGCAGGTGGGGCTGCAAGCGACCAGGGCGGCGCGGTAGCTGCCGGGTGGCAGCTGGAGTCCAGCGTAGACCTGGTAGGGTTGACCCGTCTGGAAGGTAGGCGGAGCGTACAGAACGCGCATGGTCCCGGGTCCCCCGGGCGTCCCGCCGCGGGTGACCAGCGGACTCCACAGCGGAAGCGACAGCAGAAGAACAAGGAGGCCGCTCACCAGACCTGCGGAGCGGTTCCAGACGAGGCCGCGCCCTAAGGTGACCCCACCTACCAGCCAGAACACCTCAGCGAAAAACGGACTGGGTACGATCAGGGTGTTATCTGCCACGTTCGCCGCCAACAGAAAGGTCAACAACGACAGCTCCAGCGGCGTGCCCTTCCACAACGCGGTCACGAAGATCAGGCTGAGCAGCGCAGCCAGCCCCAGCCAGCCCAGAGGCCCAGTTTCGACTAAGGCTTGCAGGCTGATGTTATGGGCGATCAGCCAGGGGCTGTGCACACGGGCAACGACGGCCGGGCATTCCGCACCCTGACCGCTAGAGCCAGCAAAGAATTCGCAGGCGCCGGGTTTTTCAAGGTAACGCCCTAGGCCGTAGCTGCCCACGCCGCCCAGCGGATGGTGCCGGATCACGGAAAGTGTATTCGACCAGATCAGGTCTCTGCCGGTCAGGTCGATAGACGCATACCGCTGGAGCACGTTCGAGCCACTGATGTACAGCGCGCTGACCGCCAGCACGACGGTCAGCAGACCGGCGGCCATTCGCCGGGGCTGCTGATGACGGACGAGCGCCAGCAGCAGCCCCACGCCCACACCCAGCAGCGCACTGCGGCTGCCCGACATCAATAGCGCTCCTGCGAACAGAAGTGCAAGAGGGTAACGTATCCCGGCCTTTAAGCCTGTGAACAGCGCCAGCAGTAACCCAATTCCGCCGGCAAAACCGACGGTCGTCTGGGTCATGTAGGGGTGGGTCAGGCGGATGGACAGCAGATCCGACAGGGCGGTGCTGCTAAAGACAACGGCAGTCAGCAGCACGGCCCCCACACCGATCAGCATGGGTTTAAGCCGTTCGCCGCCGCCTAGTGCCAGACCACCCAGGATCAGGGAGACAATCAGGGCGCAGCGCACCGAGCTGCCCAGCAGAGCACTGAGCGGCTCAGGCGCGAGCAGCGCGGGCAGACATTGACTGGCCACGAACAGCAACATCACCACCTGAAGCTCTTTTCGCAGCCTTGTCCACTGGGGGAGAAACAGCAGCGCCAGTGGCGAAAGCACATAGAGCGGCGGAAGAGCTGCCAGCCACAGGTCGGTGAGACGCTCCCTGCTGGAATAAGGAACCGGGACAGTCACCGGCCCACTATAGGCGATCGTGCCAGCCCGCCAGACCTTGCCCAGGAGCAGCAGAAAAACAGGCGCCGGACACCCCTGGGGGATGCCCGGCTTCCGCCTGCACAGCGGGTCAGCACCGCGTTATCTGCTGGCTACCACCCCGTCGCGCGCCTGATAGGTGTAGCCGTAGCCGTAATTGCTTTCTTCGCGTGCATTAGCCTTGTTGATCACCAGGCCTATTAGATTCAGGCCCGCCCATTCGGCGCGCCGGATCGCGGATTTGACGCCCTGCATGTTCGTCCGGCCGTACTCAGTCACCAGCAAGACCGCGTCGGCGTGTTTGCCGATGATTAGGCCGTCAGCCAGGGCCAGAAGCGGCGCGCTGTCGATGAGAACAAGGTCGTACTTAACGCGCCAGAGGGCCAGGGCGCGGTCGAAATCGGCCTGGTTGATCACGCCCAAGCTATCCTGAATTCCTGAGCCGGCAGGCAGCATGTCCACGTTGGGTTCAACTTCCAGTACCTCGACATTGTCCGGATTGAGTAGGGCTTCATGGGCGGTCCGAACGCCCCCTGTCCCGGTCAGCGGCCGCCACCTGTCGGATTCGTCGTACTTTTTCCACACCTCACGCTGGGTGCCGCGCCGCAAGTCAGCGTCCAGAATCAGCACCCGCTTGCCGCTGGTGGCCACGCCGTCTGCAAGGGCGGCTGTAATGCTGCTCTTGCCTTCGCCAGGCCCAGTGCTGCTGATCATCACCACCGGGTGGGCGACCTGCGGAAGCGCCGAGAGCAGGTTGACCCTCAGGAATCCAATGGCCTCATAGAGACCAGCCTGTCTGGCGGCCCGGACGAGTCCCATCATGATCAGTTCGCGCTGACGCATCCTGGGTACAGTGGCCAGGGTCGGAATTCCCAGAGCCAGGAGGTCCTCTTCGTTGCGTACCGTGCGGTCCAGCGCGGTCACCCCCAGCGACAGCAGCGTTGCAATGAGCAGCGCGCCGATCCCACCTAGTATGGCGTCGCGCAGCGGCCTAGGAGAGACTGGGGCGAGAGGAACCTGAGCGTCGGCCAGTGGGCTGAGCACCCCGGCCACTGAATCCTCCATCATGCTGACCTGACTGAGGTTACCGACAATGGTGGCACGGCGAGCGATCAGCGTCTGGCGGTCGATTCCGGTCGACTGACGGCTGAGCTGATCGTCAATCTGCGTAAGTTGGGCCTTATAACCAGCCTGGGCCCGGCGCACGCTGGTCAGGGCGCGGTTGCGGTCCCAGGTCAGCAGCGCCGACGCCGCGAGGTTGGCCAGGTCCCGGGACACCTGGGCATTGCGGGCACGGGCACTCACGGTGTAGATGCCGTTGCCGTACGGGTCAACCTGCGAGTTCAGCGTCACGGTGCTGGAGGAGCGCGTCCGCAGCTCCATCCTTAGCGTGTCACGCAGGCGTGTCTTCTCGGCGGGATTGATGGTGGCAGAGGCAAGGATAGCCTTGATCAGAGGCTCCATCACGCTGCTGCTGATCAGGGCCTGACCGATCGCACCCTCCGGGAGAGGCGGCGCTTTGATGATGGCGGTATCCACCGAGGTGTTACCCAGGGAGACATTGGCGGCCAGCAGGCTTGCCTGCGCCTGATAAATACGCGGTTTGGCGTCGGCGAGGAGATACATGATGGCCGCCACAGCAACGGAACAGGCCAGAATCCATTTGAAGTGCCGGCGTAGGCCGCGCAGCAGGAGGGTCGAATCGACCTCGTTTGTGGATGCGGTCATAGCTCAGCTCGGCTCCTGATAGGCAGCCGCGTTACGAAGGAGGCTTCAGGGTTCTTGTTGGCGGGGGCTCGGGGCATACTTCCTCAATATACGGCTTGATCCAAAGCCTACGCAGGCTTGCAACACGAAAGGTCAACCTCATTTCCGTAGCCAAGGTCTATAGTGGGATAGAGTGCTGACCTCAGTTAAACATGAACCGCTTTCTACAGCCACACGTTCGGAGGCGCGGCCGACTGTGCGATGGAAAATAGACAGTCGCCTGGTCCCGGTATTGGTGGTCCTCTCCGCTTTCGGACCCTATATCTGGCAGGGAGTGCGGTTCGAGCACCCTGTTCTCTACTTGGCGGGCCTCTATTCGCTGCTCACTTTGCTCCAGGCCCGGCGGAAACTTCTATTGTTTGAAGTGGTAGTTCTGCTTTGCTTTTCCGGGATTCTGATTATGTCTGCCTTTCAGACACTCAGCTATCCTGTGTCCGCAGCCAAGATTTTCGCCCAGGCCGACAACTGGATTCAACCAATGCTGATCGTGCTGATCGTTCACCGTTTTCAGCATCAACTCGCTTCAGCATCGCAAGCGATTCTGATCGCTTTGACCGCCAATGTCGCAGTTCAACTGATCCAAATCTATTCTGGCTCTCCGGCCTGGCTCAAGTTCTGGTTGCCACCGGGCGAAACGAGTGTGGCGAGCCTCAGCATAGAAAACGGGCGGTATTCCGGGGTATTCAATCAGCCGCTGGAAACCGGCGTGGCCTATGTAGCGGGTATCACTCTGCTTATGCGGGCGATCGTCACGCGAAAGGACACTTTCTGGACCTGGGCTTGCATGATCCCTTTGCTCATTGGCGGTACCCTGAGCGTTTCTAAGGTATTTGTGCTTGGCGTGCCGATCGTCGTTTTCCTGACCATCTTGTTCGAGATGAGTCGGCGCGGCTTCTTCCTGACCCTGCGGCAGTGGCTCGCCATCTCTGTCTTCACAGTTATTATGGGGGCTGCCGCGTGGACAGTCGCTGGAAAGTGGGCCGGAACCGACTATCTGCTGCGTCTGTTTCAGAGTCAGAGCAGCGGTGAGAGTGCTCTGTATCTTTACACCGCTGGGCGCTTTGGCGGAGAGACACTGCTCCTTGAGCAGCTTGCCCAGACCTTTCGCGATGAGCCACTGTTCGGCTTTGGATTCCGGAGTTTTACAGCTATCGACAATGGTTATTTTGACGCTTATGCACAGGCCGGGATTGTTGGCTTGATTCTCTTCATCCCCGTAATATTCTATCTTCTTGTCATCGGGGTCTCCCAGTTCACGAAGGTGTATGGACGGATGATAGTTACCATGTCAGTATTCCTCTTTCTGGCGAACCAGGGCGGGCCTGTACTGACCGTCAACCGCGCCAATATCCTGATCTGGTTTGTCATTCTCATTTTGTTACATAGCGCGTCGCTCAGGAATGGTCTTCCCGCTGGCACACAGCGGACGACCTTACCAGATTCAGATTGACCTGCGCCGCTTTGCGAGAGGTGGTCTGCCCCCGAAAACTGGACGGGATGAAGTAAAGAGTCAGGCTCGCCCCCAGCCGTAGGCTGGAAAGCGAGGCCATGTCATGAAAACCCGTCAGTTCACCGAAGACTAGATCATCAAGCTGCCTCAGGAAGGCGAAAAAGGCGAGAAGCCTATTGAGGACCTGTGCCGGGAGTTCGGCTTTAGTCCAGCGTCCTCTGACGGCTGGAAGAAAAAGTACGACGATGCCACACCGGACGAAGTCAAACGGCTTCATCGGCTGGAGCAAGAAAACGCCCGGATGTTGCGCATCGTGGGTCAGCAGCGCCTGTAGATCGACCCTATGAAGGACGTGATGGGAAAAAGCGGGAATGCCCACCCAGAAACGTGGCGCGGTGAGTGCGCTCATCCTGGCACACGTCAGGCCCGACCGGGCCTGCTTCCTGGTGGGCTTACCCAAATCGTCCTGGCATTTCTGACCGAAACTCCGCCAGGGCAGCGTATTGCGGCAACGTCTCCGTGAACTGGCGTTGCTCCACCTTCATCGGGGTTATCGATTCATTCACGCCCTCCTGGTCTAGGAGGGCCAGCGCATCCAGCGCAAGAAGGTCCGGCGGGAAGCGCTCACCATCAAATCCAAACCCCTTAGGAAGCGCCGCAAGACCTCCGTTCCGATGAGCGCCGAATCTCCCGACCATGGCTGGACCTCCGACTTCATCTTCGATCAGACTCTGGGCGGCACCACCCTAAAAACCCTTAACCTGACCGCCGAATTGGCCGTCCGTCGCGCTCTGGGTCTCGACACCCTTCACCTCCAAGGACGTGCTCAATGAAGTCATCGCCGAGCGTGTGCACCTAAAATTTATCCGCAGTGACAACGGACCGGAATTCATTGCCCGTGCCCTGGACGTCTGGCTGGCCGTACAGGACATCGGTACCCGGTTCATCCAACCTGGAACGCCCTGGCAGAAAGGCTTTGCCAAGAGTTTCTACTCCAGGCTGCGCGACGAGTGCCTCAACCAGGAGGTGTTCTACTCCGCCAGGCACGCTCAGGTCTTGCTGGATGACTGGCGATCGTTTTCCAACACTAGGCAGTCACATTCGTCGTTAAGTGCCGCACACCCGACGAGTGTGCCCAGCAGGCCAGTAGCCGGACTGCCGCCCCCCTCAGCGGACAGGAACCGCGGAGGATGCGGTCGCCCCGACTCCTGGGCAAGTGAAGAAGGTCTGTGTTGTACGCTGCTCATAGAACGAATCTCTACTCGAATCCGCCCAAACTTTGGGGCCAGACCAAGCCCAGCGGCGCGGTCTATGACCCAGACCTTATAGTGGGCAGCATGTTGTGGAGAACCCCTTGAAAGCAGTCATCCTTGCCGGTGGACTCGGTACCCGGCTGGCCGAGGAAACTTCTATCAAACCCAAACCGATGGTCGAAATCGGCGGTAAGCCGATGCTCTGGCACATCATGAATATTTACGCCGCTGGGGGGATCAAAGAATTCATTATTGCCCTGGGCTACAAGGGCGAGGTGATCAAAGAATACTTCCTGAACTTCTACGCCCTCGACAACGACATCACCGTTGACCTGTCCGACGGCTCGGTGGCGATCCAGCACCGCAATCAGACCGACTGGAAGGTGCACCTCATCGACACAGGACTGACCAGTCAGACCGGCGGCCGTTTCGGTCGCCTGCGCCACCTATTCGCTGAGGACGAAACGTTCATGGCCACCTACGGTGACGGGCTGGCCAACATCGACGTCGCGCAGCTGCGCGCTTTTCATGAGGCGCATGGGAAGCAGGCGACCGTCACCACCGCCCGGCCCCCTGCCCGCTTCGGCGGTGTGGTGTTTGAGGGCGAGCGCGTGGCGGAGTTCACGGAAAAACCACAGGTGGGGGAGGGTTGGGTCAACGCGGGATACTTCGTGCTGCACCGCAGGGTGCTGGACCTGATCACGGACGACAGCACCATCTGGGAGCACGAGCCGCTGGAGCAGCTGGCCCGCAGCGGAGAACTGATGGCCTACCGCCATGAGGGCTTCTGGCAGCCGATGGACACGCTACGTGAAAAGGTGATGCTGCACGAGATGTGGGAGTCCGGTCAGGCACCCTGGAAGGTCTGGAAATGATGAACAATGCCGCCTTCTGGCGCGGAAAGCGCGCTTTTGTGACGGGTGCCTCGGGCCTGGTCGGCTCGTGGCTGGTGCGCGCCCTTGTGGAGCGCGGGGCCTATGTGGTGGTGCTTCTGCGCGACTGGGATCCTCAGACCGAGCTGATCCGCAGCGGCCTGCTCAGCCGGGTCAACGTGGTCAGCGGGTCACTGGAGGACTACGGGGCGTTGGAGCGGGCGATCAACGAGCACGAGATCGACACGGTGTTTCATCTGGGGGCGCAGACCATCGTGGGGACCGCCTACCGCAACCCGTTGCCCACCTTTGAGGCGAACGTGCGCGGCACCTACAACCTGATGGAAGCCTGCCGTGTGCACCGCAATCTCGTTCAGCGCGTGCTGGTGGCCTCCAGCGATAAGGCTTACGGCGACAGCGAGGTGCTGCCCTACACCGAGGACATGCCGTCGGCTGGCAAACACCCCTACGACGTCTCGAAGTCCTGCACCGACCTGATCAGCCAGACCTACTTCCACACCTACGGGCTTCCGGTGGTCATTGCGCGCTGCGGCAACATCTATGGCGGCGGCGACCTCAACTGGAGCCGCATCATCCCGGGGACGATCCGCTCCTTCCTGGACGGACAGGCCCCCGTGGTTCGCAGTGACGGCACCCTCACCCGCGACTACGTGTACGTCCAGGACGCCGTCCAGGCCTACCTGTTGATGGCCGAGCAGGCCAGCCGCGAGGACGTCGCCGGTGAGATCTTCAATTTCGGTCCGGATCAGCCGCGCAGCGTGCTGGACGTTATTTCTGCGCTGGCCGACGTGATGGACCAGGGCCACCTGCAGCCGGTCATCCGCAACGAGGCGAAAGCCGAAATCAAGCACCAGTACCTCGACTCGACCAAGGCAGCTTCTGTGCTGCGCTGGAAGCCGGAGTACTCCTTCGAGGCCGGGCTCCGTGAAACGGTGGACTGGTATCTCAAGTATTTCAAGGAGCAAGCGTGAGCCGTTCACCCGATGACATCCGTCAGGAAATTCTGAAACTGACCCGTGAGTACCACGCCGCGAACTGGCCGGAGCGTCCCTTCGAACCGGGCAGCACCGCCGTGCCGGTCAGCGGCAAGGTCTTTGACGCCGATGAGGTCGAGCACCTCGTGGACGCCTCGCTGGATTTCTGGCTGACCACCGGAAGATTCGCGAAGAAATTCGAGAAGAACTTCGCCCGCTGGTTCGGCCTGCGGCACTGCCTGCTGGTCAACAGCGGCTCCAGTGCCAACCTGGTCGCGCTTTCGGCGCTCACCTCGCCGCAGTTGGGCGACCGCCGCCTGCAGCCGGGAGACGAGGTCATCACGGCGGCCGAGGGCTTTCCTACCACCGTCAACCCGATCATCCAGAACGGCCTGATTCCAGTCTTTCTGGACGCCCACATTCCCACCTACAACATCAACACCGAGCGCCTGGAAGAGGCCGTGGGACCCCGCACCAAGGCCATCATGGTGGCCCACACGCTGGGTAACCCCTTCGACCTGCAAACGGTGATGGACGTCGCCCGGCGCCACAACCTGTGGGTGATTGAGGACACCTGCGACGCCGTAGGCGCGACCTATCAGGGAAAGAAGGTCGGGACCTTCGGCGACCTGGCGACAGTCAGCTTCTACCCGGCCCACCACATGACCATGGGTGAGGGCGGCGCGGTGCTGACCAACCAGCCGCTTCTGAAAAAACTGGTCGAATCCTTCCGCGACTGGGGGCGCGACTGCTGGTGCGAACCCGGCGTGGACAACACCTGCGGCAAGAGGTTCGACTGGCAACTGGGCGAACTGCCGTATGGGTACGATCACAAATACACCTACTCGCACATCGGGTACAACCTGAAACTTAGCGACATGCAGGCGGCGGTCGGCGTGGCGCAGCTGGGCAAACTTGACGAGTTCATCACGCGCCGTCAGGAGAACTTCCGTTACCTGCGCGCCGCGCTGGAGCCCTACCAGGAGTGGCTGATCCTACCCGAAGCGACGCCAGGCGCCGAACCGAGCTGGTTCGGGTTTCCCCTCACCGTGCGGGAAGGGGCGCCGTTCACACGCGCCCAGCTGGTCCGGCACCTGGAAGACCGCAAGATCGGGACCCGCCTGCTGTTCGGAGGAAACCTGCTGCGTCAGCCTGCATACCAGGGCATCCAGCACCGCGTCGTGGGCAGCACCGAAGTCACCGATCAGATCATGAACGGCACCCTGTGGGTGGGCATCTACCCAGGCCTGCACCAGGCGCAGCTTGACTTCATCGCGCAGTCCATCGGTGAAGTCTGCCGGCGCTGATGCGCGCTTTCGTCACCGGCGGCACCGGGCACCTGGGCCGGGCGCTGATTCCAGTCCTGCTTGATCAGGGCGCGGAGGTGTCGGTGCTGGTGCGCCCAGAGCGTTCGCTCTCCGACTTCACGGATCTGGCCTCACGGGTCACGGTGGTTCACGGCTCACTGTCCACGGCGCCCGAACTCCTGCCGGCCCTCCAGGCGTTCCGGCCGGACACGCTCTTTCACCTCGCCTGGTCGGGCGTGACCCACGCCCAGCTGAATAATCCAAACCAGGCCGATGAGAACGTGGCGGGCGGCCTGGACCTGATCCGTGTGGCCGCCCAGGCGGGCGCGACCACCTGCGTGGCTCTGGGGTCCCAGGCCGAGTACGGGCGTCCGGACGCCCCGCTGCACGAGTCGTTACCTCCAGCCCCGGAAACGGCGTATGGAAGGGCGAAAGTTCAGTTTCACCAGAGGGCGGCCGGGTTGTGTCAGCAGCTCGGGATGCGGCTGATCTGGGTGCGGCTGGCCGCGACCTACGGCCCATACGACGATCCCAATCACCTGCTGCCGTATGCCATCGGCTGCTACCTGGACGGGCGAGAACCCGAGCTGACGCCCGGCGAACAGCTGTGGGACTACCTGTACGTTCAGGACGCGGCCCAGGCCCTGCTGGCGCTGGCAAGCACCCCTACGGCGTCGGGTACCTATAATCTCGGCAGTGGACAGTCCCAGGCCGTCGCGGATTACGTGCGGATGGCCCGGGACCTTATCGATCCCCAACTTCCGCTCGGGTTGGGACGCCGGGCGTACGGCCCACAACAGATCATGAGTCTGCGCGTCGATATTGAGCGCCTGGCGCGTGAGACCGGCTGGCAGCCCTCCACTTCCCTTCAGGAAGGCATGCGCCGGACTGTCGCCTGGAACCGCACCCGCAAGGCTCAGACACAGGGAGAATCCCGCAAGGCTCAGACACAGGGAGAATAAGGTATGCCGCACATTCAGAGTCGCGAGCAGGCAAAGCTGGAAGCCAGAGCGCTTCGCCGGACCGTTATCCGCATGGCCAACGCCGGCTCTACCGTTCATATTGCCTGCGCCTTTTCGATTATTGAGCTGCTGGCGGTGCTGTACCGGGAAGAGATGCACCTGGGCAACGGTCCGCAGGCGCCGGACCGGGATTATCTGGTCCTGAGCAAGGGCCACGGCGTCATGGCCCAGTACGCCTGTCTGTACGCGCTCGGCTGGTTGAGTGACGACGACATCGACCGTTATTTTGCCGACGGCACGCGGCTCAAGGGCCTTTCAGACGCGCACGTTCCCGGCCTGGAAGTGACCTCCGGCTCGCTGGGCCACGGCCTGTCCGTGGGGGTCGGGCTGGCGCTGGCGGCCAAGCAGCTGGGGACCACCCAGCGCTGTTACGCCGTGGTCGGTGACGGTGAGATGAACGAGGGGCCGATGTGGGAAGCCATGCTGTTCGCCGCCCATCACCGGCTGGACAACCTGGTCATCCTGGTGGATGCCAACGGCTTCCAGGCCATGGGCACCACCGACGAGGTCCTGAGCCTGGGCGATCTGGCCGCCAAGTTCACGGCCTTCGGTTTCGACACCCGCTCCACGGACGGACACGACGAAGCGGCCATTGCGGCTGCGCTGCAGGAGCTGCGTGCCCAGGATGGCCGGCCAAAGGCCATCATCGCCCGGACGGTCAAAGGGAAGGGCCTGTCCTTTATGGAGCACGACAACCGCTGGCATTACACCCGGCTCAATCCCGAGACCTTCGCCCTGGCCAACACCGAGCTCGCCGCCGAACAGCAGATCGCTGAGGATATTCAGCCATGAGAGATGCCTTTTCCAGTGAACTGGTGCGCCTGGCGCAGTCCGACCCCCGAATCCGTATGCTCACCGGCGATCACGGCTACGCGCTGTTCGACGAGTTCCGGCGCACCTGCCCGCAGTATTTCATCAACGCGGGAATCGCCGAGCAGAACATGGTGGGTGTGGCCGCCGGGATGGCTCAGGCGGGTCTGCGGCCCCTGGTGTACGGTCTGAGCGCCTTCGTGCCGGTCCGGGTTCTTGAGCAGATCAAATTGGATGTGTGCTATGTCGGTCTGCCCGTCACGTTCATCGGGGACGGCGCGGGGGTGGTGTACAGCGCCCTGGGCAGCAGTCATCAAAGTACGGAGGACATCGCCGCGCTGCGCGCCCTGCCTGGCATTGACATCTACTCCCCGGCCGACGCCTATGAGATGCGCGCGTGCATGCAGCTGGCCTACGAGCGCGCCCGGCCTGCCTACATCCGCATGGGCAAAGCCGACCTGGGCAGCGTTCATACGCAGGTGCCGGAGTTTGAGGCGGGTGAGCTGCTTCAGGTGGACCGTGGGGAAGGGGACATCAGCTTCATCGCGACCGGCTCCATGGCCATCACGGCCCGGCAGCTGGCGGCGCACTACCCCACGCGTGGCGTCTGGACCGCGCCCATGATCAAACCGATCTCCGAAGCGCAGGTGACGCAGATTGCACGGAACAGCCGCCTGATCGTGGTTCTGGAGGAGCACGCCACCGCCGGAGGGCTGGGCTCGCTGGTCTCGGAAATCGTCACGGCGAGGGCGCCAACGTACGTCTGCCGGATCGGCATTGAGGACCGCTTCTCGGAGTTCTGCGGCACCTACGACTACCTGATGCACGAGCACGGGCTGAACCTCGAAGCGGTCCGGGAAAAGGTTGATGCGTTCCTGGGTCAGATCCAGGCGCCCTGATCTGTGACGTCCAGAACGCGTACAGTCGCGCTCGGCTCGGTGGCCCTGCTGGCCTCCCGAATACTTGGGATGGTCATCAGCTTCGTTTCCATCGGCTTTCTTGCCCGGCACCTGAATGCGGCCCATTTCGGTCTCTGGACACTGATGGCCACTTTCGTTAGCTTCGCAGGTAACTTCGACCTGGGGCTGGGCCAGGGACTGCGCAACCAGCTGGCCCTTCTGTCATCCACAAGCACCGACTCAGCAGCGGAACAGCGGCGCCTCTTTTCTGCGGTCTTCACGGCGCTGCTGCTCTTCGCGCTGTCCCTCTCGGCGCTGGTCATTGCGTTGGTCCCGCAAGTTCCCTGGGAGCACATCCTGGGCATCAACGCCCCCGAACTCTTCATGCCTGCGCGCTGGGCCATCACGATGGTGATCATCCTGATGCTTCTGAATCTGCCCCTCAATCTCTACAGCGCGGGCTTCATGGCCTACCAGGAAGTCTGGCAAAAAAGCCTGATTGATCTTCTGCAGGTGGCCTTGCTTCTCCTCTTCGCGGTCACGGCGTACGCGAGCCTGCCCATTGCTCCATTTATCGGCTCTTACTATGGCGTGTACAACATGGCGGCGATCCTCGGACTGGCCGCTTTCCTGATTCTACGCCGCTGGAGACTTACCCTGCTGCCATGGGCACAGATCAAGGCGATGGTTTCGAGCATTGCCGGATCGAGCGTCTCCTTCTGGGTTCTGGGCGTTTCTGCGATCCTGCTGTTCTCCACCGATCCCATCATCGTTTCGAGGGTGGCAGGCCTGGAAGAAGGCGGCCGCTTTTCCGTGTATCAGCGCCTGTTCATCATGCTGATCACACTGCATTTCACGGTGCTCAACCCGCTCTGGAGCGCCTACACCCACGCACTCGGGGCCGGTGACTGGCCCTGGATCGCCCGTGCCGTGCGCCGCTCCGTACTGTTGACGGCCGCGCTGTGCGTGGCCGGATCGACAGTCATGATCCTTTTTGGGGACCTTCTGGTACAGCTATGGACCGGGGTTCAGGGTACCGAGCGGCTGCACCTGGCGCTGCTCTCGCTTTGGATTTCCATATATGCCTGGATCAACTGCTATTCCGTGGTTCTCAATGGTCTGGGATATGTGCGGGGACAGGCCCTGATCACCGCCGCCGCTGCGGCGCTGCACATCGCGCTCAGCGTTTTCCTGGGCCACCGGATGGGCGTACCGGGCGTCCTGATCGGGGCCATCGTTTCTATCCTGCCCATTGCCCTCTACGCCACGTTCAAGGTCAATGCTGTTGTGCGTAGGCACCTAAATCCCCTCTCGCCGGCAACGGCCGATGCTCCCGAGGCCACATGAATCTGCGCTCCCCGCTTCTGAGTCTCTGTATTCCCACATACAACCGCGCCGGGCTACTCCGGCAGATGCTCCAGAGCATTCTGAACGATTTGGCCGCTATGCCTCACGCCAGGGGCGTTGAGATCGTCATTGCGAACAATGCCTCAAGCGACGATACCCGGAGCGTGATCAGCGACTTTCAGCAGCGGTACCCGGAGGTCGCCTGGAACATTCACCACCACGCCGTGTCAGTCGGCGCCGATAACGTTCAGATCGTCACAGACTACGCGCGGGGTGAATTTGTCTGGATACTCTCCGACGACGACCTGCTGCTCCCTGGAGCCATCAGCCGCCTGATGGCCGAGTTGAATCCGGAAACGGACGCTGTGGTGGTGACGTGTAACCACTTCATTGACGGGGGGGCTCCCGGCGGGTTGGTGCAGCCTGTATTGCCCGCAGCCTACCGGAACGGACACACGCGCCCCAGCGAAGTGATCGGCGAACTCGGAACCTGGATCACGTTCCTCTCCGTGCTGTGCTTCCGCCATTCGCTGACCCAGGACATCGACTACCGGCCGACCTTTGGCACGAACCTGCCGCAGAGCTACATGTTCATGGACGCCCTGCTGCACTCCAGACGCACGGTGTACGTCTCGGAACCGCTGCTCTCGATGCGTCATGACAACGCTGGAGGTTATTCGTACTTCAAGGTGTTCGTTAACAGCTTCAATAGCCTGCTGGACTACGGCTGTAGCCGGGGTCTGGACGCAGCTACTGCGGCACGGATTCGTACCAAGCACCTCAGAGGATTTCTGATCTCGACAGTCATCGCACATCGGATCAACCGCAATGGGCGCTTCAATATTGACTGGGCCGGAACCCGGCGATTGTTCTACCAGGCGTACAGTACGAATGCCACCTACTGGTTGGGGGCTGTGCCGGTCCTGTATCTGCCGACGGGCCTGCTGCGATTGCTGTTCAATGCCAAGCAGATTGCCCGCCGAGCTGCGGCGAGTCTCAGGAGGTAATCCCGGTCGGTCACTTATCAGCTGACTCATGGCATATCTCTAGTGGATCAGTTGCCACGAGTATAGGCTTGGATAACGCCCCGTGTTCAGAAAAACCCACTCCGGTCCCTGACCGAAGAGGAACGGGCCGTGTTGGAACGGGTAAGTTGATCGCAGCACACCGCCGCCATCGTCGTGGGGCGCGCGAAGACGTTACTCGCGGTTTCGACGCGTGTGCCCTATACCGAAGCGGCTCGTCTGTGTGAACGTCGATCCGGTGAAGGGGTCGCGCGTCTGGTCTCGCGGTTCAACGCACACGGATTAAAAGCACTCGAAACACGTTCAGGTGGACGTCCTCCCATCGTGTACGGTTCCGCTGAGCGGAACCGTATCTTGGAGACGGCGCGTCGTCCCCAGATCGGGAACAGGACGGTACCGCTACCTGGTCGCTCTCAACCCTGTGGGGTTACCCCGATTGTGCACATTTGTGGTTAAGCCACTAAAGCTTGGCGGTCCGCTTCCATTGGCGTCAAGTCGCCCAGGGTGGTCTGCCCCCCGAAAACTGGACGGGATGAAATAGAGACTCCGGCTCGCCCCCAGCCTTAGGCTGGAAAGCGAGGCCCACCGATGAAAACGCGCCAGTTCACCGAAGACCAGATCATCAAATTGCTCCAGGACGCTAAGAAGGGCGAGAAACCGATCGAGGAGCTCTACCGGGACTTCGGATGCAGTCCGGCGTCCTATTACGGCTGGAAAAAGAAATACGGCGACACCACCGTGGACGAAGCCAAACGGCTTCGTCAGCTGGAAAAGGAGAATGCCCGTCCCCTGCGGATCGTCGGCGAGCAGCGCCTGGAGATCGACGCCATGAAGGGTGTGCTTCAGAAAAAGCGGTGACGCCCACCGAGAAACGCGCGGTGATCAGTTCCTGGATCACCGCGCGGGTCAGGCCCGGTCGGGCCTGCTTGCTGGTGGGCCTCCCGAAATCCTCCTGGCACGACCGACCACAACCGCGCCAGGACAGCGAAATCCGACAACGGATCCGCGCGCTAGCGCTGCTCCACCCTCGGTGCGGCTCCCGGTTCATCCATGCGCTGCTGGTCCAGGAAGGTCAGCACATCAACCGCAAGAGGGTTAGGCGCATCTGGCGCGAAGAAGCCCTCACGATCAAACCCAAGTGCAGCAGAAAAATCCGCACCGGAGCGTCAATTCCAATGAGCGCCGAGTCTCCCAATCACATCTGGACCTACGACTTCATCTTTGACCGGACCCTGAGAGGAACCACCCTGAAAATCCTGACCTTGACCGACGAATTCACCCGGCAGTCGTTGGCCGTGCGGGCCCGCGACTCCTTCACGTTCGCGGACGTGAAGGACGTCCTGAGCGAGGTCATCGCTGAACGTGGTCCACCAGGATTCATCCGCAGTGACAATGGTTCATACGAATTCCGATTAAACAGTTATACAAATTTGAAGTATAGTTAGTGTATCAAAGCGATCATTCCTCTGAAGCACTTAGATGAAGACGAACTGCTGCGTCGTCAACGCCAAGCCTCAACCGCCGACGAGCGTGATCGTTGGTT
>NZ_JAHRBL010000021.1 GCF_019693445.1 Deinococcus aquaedulcis
GCGAGGTCAGGGACGGGAATGTGAAAAGGCCCCCTGCGGCGTGACGTGAGGAACGCCGCTGCCTTGGGGGCCTGGTCCCCGCAGGGGATTCACATGGACGGCCAGCCCCACTGGGGCTTTCTTGAAATCATGGAATCATGAAACAAAGAAGAGGGGTCACCTCGCCCCCCGCCCTGTTGATGCTTTGCTCCGGTACTAATCCGCCGCCTCCCCACCCAGCCGCAGCGGCAGCTCGGCCAGTCGGTCCACCCGCAGCGTGACTGCCCGGCCCAGCCGAGTCACCTGCCCCTGCACGATCAGGGCCCGCGCGTCGCGCAGTAGGGCCCGGTGCGCTTCCCAGAGGTCGGGGCTGATCACCGCCTGCACGCGCCCGGTGGCGTCCTCAAGCACGTAAAAGGCAAAGCCCTTCGCAGTGGGGGGCCGCTGCCGCGCCACCACCACCCCGGCGGCCCAGACGGTCGCGCCATGTTTCAGGGTGGCCAGCGCCGCGCAGCCCAGGTCGCGCAGCCGTGCCCGGTGCGCGTCCAGGGGATGGCGCCCGGTGGCGGTGGTGCCGGTCAGGGCCAGGTCCAGTGCTGCCTGCTCATCCAGGTCAAGTTGGGGCAGGTCGGGCGCCTGCGCGTCCGGCGCCAGCAGCGCCCGGGTGCCCGGCGGCCGGGCATGTGCCACCGTGGTCAGCACGTAATAGGCTTCGCGCCGGTTCTTCTGCCGGTCCACTGCGTCGAAGGCCCCAGCCTTCACCAGCGCCTCCAGGGCGTCCTTCGTCAAGGCCACCCGGTCGTAGCAGTCCTCCACCGACAGGAACTTGCCCCCCACCAGCCGCTCCTGCACGATCAGACGGGCCGTGTCCTCGCTGACCCCTGCAACGGCGCAGAGCGGGACACGGACAACTTGCGCCGTTTCGGCGCGGTAGTTCACCCCACTGCGGTTGATACACACCGGCGCCAGGCGGACCCCCCGGCGGCGGGCCTCGCCCGCAATCGTGCTGGCGGGCCACATCCCAGACGCTTCCGTCAAGAAAGCGGCGAAATACGCCGCTGGATAATGGCGGCGCAGGTACGCGCTCGCGTAGCTGTGGGCGGCGAACGCGTGGGCATGGCTTTCTGCGAACCCATAGCCCCGGAAGGCGGCGCAGGTCTCGAAAACCGCTTCCGCTTCCCACGGGAAGGCGCCGGTGGTGGCCGCCGCACCGTCCACGAACGCCTGGCGCAGCTGGGCCTTTTCAGCCTCGTTCTCCACCTTACTCAGCCTGGACCGGAAGCGGTCAGCCTCTGGCCAGGTCATCCCGGCGTAGTGCACCGCGATCCGGAGGATTTGCTCTTGAAACAAGAGCGTCCCGTGCGTGGGCGCCAGGATCGTGGCTAGGGGTTCGGGCAACTCCGGAATGGGCTCCTCGCCTCTAGCCCGCCGGACATACGGATGCACGGTGCCGCTCTGGATCGGTCCAGGGCGAATCAGCGCGATCTGGTGGGCCAGCTGGGTCATGTCCTTCGGTTGCAGCCGGGCGGTCATCTGCACCTGGGCCGGGCTTTCGATTTGAAACAGCGCCATCGTGTCCCCAGTCCCGATCTCGCGCCACACGGCCGGGTCGTCGGGCAGTTCGCCATACGGCAGCCACTGCCCGGTCAGGCGCAGGACTTCCTCACGCGCGCGTTCCAGTGCGCCCAGCATCCTTAACCCCAGGAGGTCGAGCTTGATCAATCCCAACCGCTCCACATCGTCTTTATCGAAGGTCAGCATGCGGATGCCGCCGGAGCTGCGGGTCAGGGGGCTGTAGGCGGTCAGGGCCTCACGGCTGAGCACCACCCCGCCGCTGTGCGGGGCCAGGTGCCGGACAAAACGGGGCTCGATCCGCTCCAGCAGGTTCAGCAAAGCCTCTTTGACGGGGGCCTCCCCCAGGACCTCAGTGAACATTGATTCGGCTTCCCTCGCCCGGTGGGGGCGGTGGTGGCGGTAGTCCCGCCCCAGGGCCCGGCTCAGCCGGTCGCGCAGCTCCGGGGGCAGACCCAGCGCGCGGCCCAGGTCCTGCACGGCGCTCGGCAGCCGGTAGGTAATGCGGTTGGCCACCATCGCCTCCCCGGCGCCGGCCAGGCCCCAGCGCTCTTCCACCCAGCGCAGCACCTGATCGCGGCGGGAACTGGCGATGTCAATGTCCACATCGGGCATGGAGGTGCGACCGGTGTGCAGGAAGCGTTCAAACAGCAGGTTGTGCCGCAGGGGGTCCGAGAGGGTGATCCCCAGCAGGAAGCACAACACGCTGCCCGCCGCGCTCCCCCGACCGGCCGCCAGGATGCCGTGGGCCCGGCAGTAGTCGGTCACCTCGCTGGCCGTGAGGAAAAAGCCTGCCAGGTCGAGTTCCGCCACGGTGGCGAGTTCGGCGCGCAGGCGCTCGGTGGCCACGCGGCGCTGATCTTCTGGATACCGGTCGGGCAGCGCGCCGTATACCCGGGCCTCCAGCACCCGCTGCGCGGTCTGGCCCGGCGGCAGGGTGGGCTCGGGGCTGTGCAGGCGTTCGGGGGGCAGGTGCAGGGCGCATTGCCCCGCCAGGGTCTGCGCGTTGAGCAAGGCATCCGGGAAGGGGAGAAGCCCCGCCCAGCCCTCGGGCGTGCCCACCTGCCGCGCGTCGTTGCGGGGCCGCTCGGGGTGGGGGGTCTGGACAT
Organism: Deinococcus aquaedulcis; assembly: GCF_019693445.1. Lineage (NCBI taxonomy): Bacteria > Thermotogati > Deinococcota > Deinococci > Deinococcales > Deinococcaceae > Deinococcus > Deinococcus aquaedulcis. Next base: position 2,661 of record NZ_JAHRBL010000021.1, read on the forward strand.
CGATCCCCAACCGGGCGCAGGTCAGGGCGTCCAGCAGCGGGTAGTCGGCGGCCTCAGCCATACAGACCTCTGGCGCCGCCACCACCGGCAGTTCGAGGTCGCGCGCCAGGCCGCGCAGCAGACTGAGCCGCCGGCGTTCCTGCGGCGCCTGGCCATGCGCCAGTTGCACGTACAGCGCAAACGGGAAAATCCCCCGCAGCAGGCGCAGATACATGGCCGCGCGGGCCAGGTCGCGGGCCTCGCCCAGCACAGTCGGAAAGCCGTTGCGGCCCCCGGTCAGGCAGATCAGGTGGTCCTGGGCCTGACCGCCCACCTCGCGCAGCGCGTCCAGCGGCAGGCCCTCCGGGTGCTGGAGATTGACCATCGTGATCAGCTCGCACAGCGTGGTGTAGCCCTCCCGACTGCGGGCCAGCAGCACCAGCGGGAAGACTTGGGTGGGGGCACTCGCCCGGGGTGGACTGGGGAACTGCAACGGCAGCGTCACGCCGATGATGGCCTGCAGCCCCTGGGCCTGGGCCTCGTCGCACAGTTCGACCGCCCCGGCCACGCTGCACCAGTCGGCCAGGCCCACAGCAGAGAAGCCAGCGCGCGCAGCGGCCTGCACCAGCCGGCGGGGGCTGACGGTGGAACGGCCCTCACTGAAAAAGGATTGGCAAGCCAGGAGTGCATTCAGCGTCCTGGGCGTGGTCATATGAGACCGTGACCCGGGAAAAGCTGCTCACCGAGTTGAAACGTGCCTTCGGGGTGCATCGGGACGCCGTGACCTGGGCCGTGCAGGACCGGCAGCCCGTCGCGGTGGTGGGCCTGCTGCACTTCCGGGGTGAAGGAAGTCAGGTGCAGGTCTGGACCGGCCGCGCCTGGGTCGCGGTGCGCCATCTCGGGGAGCTGAGTCAGGTGCTCGCGGACGCCAGCGCCCTGCAGCACGCCCCGACGCTGGACCCCGCCTGACGCGGCAGGCGGCTCAGGCACCGGGCACCCACCGGAGGTCCGTCCCCGTCAGCGTGAAGCCGTGGCGGGTGTAGAACGCACGCAGCCTCGGGGCGTCGCCGGGCCGCTCCGGGGTGAAGGTGCCGGTCACCCCCCGCAGCCCCCGGCGCCGGGCTTCCTGCTGGATCTCCCGCAGCAGCAGGCTGCCCAGCCCCAGGCCCCGCAGCGCCACCGTCTCGCGTCGCCCCAGGCGGCCCCAGAACGGATGCGCATACGGCACCAGGGCCGTGGCCTTGACGTGCAGATCATTGAGCCGCAGCAGGTCACCGTGAACCGCCGTGTACGCGTGGGCCAGGTGCAGTCCGCCACCCTGGGGGTAGAGCCGCCAGAGGGTGCCCAGCTCGTCGCGGGACCACTGCAGGTCGCCCTGCAGCCCGCCTGGCAGCGCCACGGTCCGAATGCTCGTGTACATCAGTCCACCATCCTCGCCAGCCACCAGCGGCCAGCCTCACCGTCCTCGCGGTGCAGCTCGGCGGTCAGCGCCCCCGCCTGCACCAGGTAACAGGTGCGCCCGGGCTCGCCCAGCCACCAGCGACCGCCGTACCGCCACTCGTCGCTTACTGCTTGCACGGGGTACGCCTGGCCGGCCCAGATCAGCCGGCGGGGCGCACCGTCCTGGGTATCCACCTGCACCTCCTGCTGCACGGCCTTCATGCGTCGTGCCCTTCAAAGAAGGCCAGCACCCGCTGCACGGCGCGTTCATGCCGCGCCGCCTTGCTGGGCACTGCGAGGGGGCGGGGGGTCATCCGGCCTGGGCGCACCTGCCCGGTCACCCAGTCCACCCAGGCGTACTGGGCGTCAGTGGCGTAGGCATACGGGTCCAGCCATTCGACACGGACCAGCGCCTCGGGAAAGCGACTCAACACCGTCTTGGTCACCTCCAGCTCGGCGAGGCCTGCCCACAGGCCCACCATGCGGCTGGGCTGCGCGAGGCCCCCCAACTGCACCCGCAGCCGGTCCACGCCCAGGGGCAGCGCGCCCGTGTCGCCCAACGCCAGACCTGCCACGCGGACCAGGGCGGCCTCGTCCAGCGGCCACTTCAGCTGCCGGGTCGCGCTCAGCGTGCCGCCCAGCGTCTCGGCCTGCACGGTGAGGGTGGCCGCCAGGCGCCCGCGCAGGTCGGTGATCAGCGCCGACACCAGGTCACGCAGCGCCGCGTCCCCCTGCGCCGGTTCGGTGAGAGGCGCGTCGAAGGCCAGGCTGGCGTCCAGCACCTGGCCGGGCGGGTACTTCTCGACGGCCGTGGTGCGCTCGCCCTTCAAAAAGCGGTTGACCCGCTTGCCCACGTCCACGCCCAGAAAACTTTCGCGCTGGGCGGCGCTCCAGCCCATCAGACCGCCCAGGTCGCGCAAGCCGAGGAAATGCAGTCTCTCCACGGCGGCCGGGGGAAGGCTGAGGGCCCCGAGATGCGCCAGGGGAGCCAACTTCAGGAACGCCTGCTCCGCTGTGCCCTGGCCCACCTCGCGCACTTCGCCGGGTTTTGCCCGCAGGGCCGCCAGCTGGGCCAGTTCGCGGCTCGTGGCCAGGCCCACGGGGGCATGCATGGCCGCCGCGAGGTCGCGCGCGGCGGGTGCCGACAGGGCCAGGAACGCCACGCCCGGCGTGCGCCCTTCAACGCGGTCGCTATACCGGGCATACAGCTGCTCCAGCAGTTCGGCCCAGACGGCGCGGCTTTCCGGCGCGGGGACCACCTCGGCGTGCAGGTCCGGGCAGCGCGACAGGGCGGCCACCTCGCGCAGGCCGGGCTGCACCCCGAGCGCCTGGGCCAGCGGGCAGGCCTGCACCACGCGGCGCGCTTCGTTAAGCACCGCCACCGGCACGCCGGGGTGTTGGCGCTGGACGTGCACCAGCGGCCAGGGGGAGAGCAGGACGCAGGCGATGGTGCTCAGCTTGCGCCCAGCCATGCTCAGGGCCTCCGGTTCAGGGGGCGCGGCGCCGCCATGCCCATGCGGGCCACCATCCGGCCCTGCACCTGCACGTCGCCGGCCGGGTAGGACATGCGGGCCATCGCCGGGTTTTCACTCACCAGAATGATGTCGGGGCCGAAGTGATACAGCCGCTTGAGCGTCGCGGCATTGTCACCGGGAATCAACACCACGGCGACTTCCCCGTCCAGGACTTCCTGCGTGGGCCGCACCAGCACGTAATCGCCGTCCATCACGCCGATGCCGACCATGCTCTCGCCCCGCACCTGCAAGAGGAAATCGCCCTCTTTGACCCCTAGCAGTGAATCCAGGGAAGGGGTCACGTGGTCGGGGCTTTGCTCGGCCAGGATCGGGGCCCCGGCGGCGATCTGGCCGTAGATCGGGATGCCGTCTTGAATGGCCAGGCGCGCGGCGTCGGTGAGCAGCAGGCGGCCCCGGGGGCCCTGGCGCTCAATCAGCGCGAGTTCGGTCAAGGCCTTGAGGTGGAACGAGACCGTGGGCTCGCCGAGCCCGGCGGCGCGGGCAAGTTCGGCGGCGCTGGGCGGCCCGCCCCCTTCACGGGTGAGGCGCGCGATCAGCCGCAGCAGGGTCACTCTTAGGGGGGTCAGGCGGGGGGGCATAGTCAGGTCACTCCAGGACTATCGAAGATTCCTTCGATAGTTTGACGTATAGTGACCGACACCAGGATTGGGCGTCAAGCCCGCCCATCCAGAGGAGGGCTTTATGGAACCAGGGACTCAGGTTCGCGCGATTGAAATTCGGCTGGCCCAGCCAGCGCCCAGGGTGCGCTATGAGAAGGGCAAACCGGTCAAGGAGCCGGCCCCTGACATGACCCGGGTGGTGCGCGCGCTCGAAGGCGAGGTCACGGCTGCGCTGCAAGACCTCTATGGGACGCAGACGGGCGTGGTCCTGACGGTGGCCAAGGCCAACGACATTCGCCTGAGTGGCACCTTTGCAGAAAAGGCGGGTGTGGTGCGCGAGCGGGTGGGTGAGGTGCTAAGTCTGGCTTTTGAGGGTTTAGAGCTGGGTGGGGAATGAGGGGAAGTGGACACCCAGGACAACAGATGGCATGGCAAATCAGCATGGGTTGTGAGGCCTGATGACTTTCGCTGCCTCTGCTGGGATCATTGCCATGCGGATCAGCCAAGTCGCATATCAATTTGCTGTAACCGAGGGTTTACGCCGATTTCTGTGTTTGCCTTTCGCGTTCTTCATTCAGCAGCGTCCGTGCCTCTCGCAGGAGGACTTGGCGCATCCATGTGCTGACCTGAAGATCCTGGAGGGCAGCTGCTTGGCTCAACAGAGCAAAATGCTCCTCCGTCATTCTCACCTTGACCACCTTGTCTTTCGTTGAGGTGTTTCCGACTAGGGCCGCTTCTGGGGGCACACAACTAGGCTAGCATGCTGTGGACCCAATAGGGCCACAAATTGGCCACAGCCAGATCACGAACTGTGTATGATGCCGGTAATGAGTAGCGCTGAGAACGGCATCCTGACGAGCCATCGGCCTGAAGGCTTGGGTGGCAAGGAGTACAGGTATGGCGAGGGGTAAAACGGGGATTGAATGGACGGACAAGACGTGGAACCCCACCACGGGCTGCACCAAGGTTTCGGCTGGCTGCAAAAACTGTTACGCCGAGGAAATCACAAAACGGTTTAAGAACACATTCCCAGAAGGATTTGCGTTTACGATCCACCCTCAACGGCTGGAGCAGCCAAAGAGCTGGCGAACACCCAGCCGAATTTTTGTTAATTCGATGTCTGACCTGTTCCACGAACAGATGCCGTTGAGTTATCTCAAACAGATATTCGAGGTCATGGAAGCGTGCCCGCATCATGTTTTCCAGGTACTGACCAAGCGAGGTGACCGACTCGCCGAAGTTGCTCACCTTCTGCCGTGGCCCGACAACGTGTGGATGGGCGTCTCCGTTGAGACCCAGAAGTATACGAGCCGCATTGATGCTCTTCGGCAGGTGCCAGCCAAAGTCCGATTTCTGTCATGCGAGCCTCTGCTGGGGCCACTGACGCTAGACCTCACCGGGATTCATTGGGTCATCACAGGCGGAGAGTCAGGCCGCCGTCATCGTCCTATTGAAGAGGAATGGGTCCGCAACATCCGGGACCAGTGTCAGGCAGGCGGAGTCGCGTTTTTCCATAAGCAGTGGGGCGGAGCCACGCCCAAGAAGAATGGCCGCCTTCTGGACGGTCGGGTCTGGGATGAGATGCCTGCGCTGCTGGCCTCTCTAGAGGATGAAGTAGTGGAACTGAGCGCTGACTGAACTCACCTGAAAGTCACAAGAGCGGTGTCCGGCATCTGGTGTGCTGGCACCGTTCTACCGTCGGGCTTGATTACCGTGATGTGATTGCTGTCACGCAGCTGTTTCAGCGTCGCTTTGTAATCTTTCTCGACATAGGGAGAGCGGGGGTTCGCGGCGTCATGTTCTACGATGATCTGCTGCACGGCGAGGGTGCGCCCAGCGAACTTACGACATAGCTCGTCTCCCAAGAGAAAATGCCCATTGAATAGCCCCCCCTGCAACGCGTGAGGGTTAAACTCGAAACTCCCTCCAGCACGATCCGTTCGCATACTGGCCATAACCTCGCGAATGATTTTGCGAGCCCGCGCATTCTTGGACACGAAGACCAGGTAATGGCTGGTTCGGTCTCGATCACCAAATTTGAATTCAAACGGCACAACAAAGTGCTGAGGAAAGCCGCCACGCTCCAGCTGAGTCCAAAGGTGATCTGTGATGATCGCTTGCCGCTGGGGAGGAGCCGTTATGGACTGAATTTTGGCCTGAAGTTGTCCGTAGCTTTGCGTGCCCAACAGAATCTCGGGCTGACGACGAATGTGAAGATCTGGATGATTTAATTCGGGGTTAAACCGGTTGTAGTTGAAGAAGAACAACAAATCATTGCCATGCTCACGCACAATGCGGTCCAGATCATCGAACGTGAAACCACCATATCCAAAAGGGTCGAGAAAATACAAAGCGGGGTATGGCTGAATCCAAGCCCTGACGTTTTCCGCGGTGACCCTTTCACTGGTAATACTGACTCTTTGACAGATTAGGTCCCACGCGGGATGAGTTTCCATCGCTGCCTGCAAGCTGGCCGCGTGGGCAGGGTCTGCATCATTGAAATGCAGATGTAACGTTGAGGTCAATGTCGGAAACTCGGCCACCAGATCGAGAATTTGAAGAGGAGTTGACGGAAACTCTTCTCCAGCTTCATTCACAAACTTGCCAGGCCCACAAAACAGGTCCACGTACCCCACCTTCGGTACGCGCTTGGTCATGATGTCGAGCCAAGGCTTGAAATACTTGACCACGATAGTGGTCTTGATTTTGGAGGCCAGGCGTTGGGAGTCGTTAAAGAAGTCGTCTGGGGCGGGCAAAGGCGGGTCCTCCTGAAATGGCTACGCGCAATTTGGTCAATAGGCTGTGCTGTGGGTCTGGCGTTCAGTATGAAACATAAGAGCCAGCGGTGCTGAAGTTTTGCATCGGTTCGAACGAAACCACGGGCAACGGTCGATTTCCTGACGCTCAACAATGCGACCACGGGCAAGCACACCGTCTCCGCTGAGGTTAGACACGCTGCTCTTCATGGCACGGCTCGATAAATTCCACGTCCAGCCAGTATTCCGCGTCGCCGGTGTCTTCACCCGCCTCGCGCAGCGCCTGGCGCCAGACTGTCCAGGCGGACTCGCGGGCCTCCTCGTGGCAGCCCAGATAATCCGCCAGCGCCTGGCGCGTCTCGGCGCTGGGCGCGTCCACGTCCTGGCCCTGATCGGCGCGGTAGGCCAGGTCCAGCAGGTCAGCGAGTTCAACAGGGGAGAGGGCCGCTGGGTGCATGCGGCCAGGTTACGCTGACGCCATGCCCCGCCTCTTGCCCCTGCTCCTTGCGCTGAGCTTCACTGCCTCTGCCCAGGTGCCCGCCAGCATCACGGGGATTCCCACGGTCACCGATGGGGACACCCTGCAAATTCGCGGGACGAAGATCCGCCTCTGGGGGGTGGACGCGCCGGAGTCCAGTCAGACCTGCACGCGGAGCGGCCAGGTGTACGGCTGCGGACGGGCGGCGGCCAACGCCCTGGCGCAGCTGGTGCGCAACAAAAATGTCACCTGCACCCGCAAGGACACCGACCGATACGGGCGCATGGTGGCGGTCTGCACCGTGGGCGCCGTGGAGGTCAACCGCTGGCTGGTGCAGCAGGGCTGGGCGCTGCCGTATCTCCAGTACGGCGGCCAGGTGTATGTGGGCAGCGCCCAGCAGGCCAAGGCGGCAAAGAAAGGCGTCTATGCCGGCACCTACCAGGACCCCTGGGCCTACCGCCAAAACCCCAGCAACCCGGCGACGGCGGGCACCCCCCGGCCCAGCACCCCGGCCACGCCCCCGGCGCCCAGCAACATCAGCTATGCCAACTGCGCAGCGGTGCGGGCGGCGGGCAAGGCCCCGCTGCTGCGGGGCCAGCCGGGCTACGCCCCGAAGCTGGACCGGGACGGTGATGGGGTGGCGTGCGAATGAAGCGCGGGCGCTTGCCGCGCGCCGCCTGGCAACGGGAGCTGCTGCGGATGGCCTTGGCCCTGAGCGCCGCAGTGTTGATGGGGGGCCTGTGCGCATTGGCGACCTGGGGCGTGCTGCACTGGGTCATTGCGAACGCCGCCAGACCGTAAGCGCCAGGCTCAGGCCACGCGGGCACCGGGGCGGCGGTAAAGGGTCATCCACCCCGAGGGCAGGCGCTGGTGCAAGACCACGGGCACCTGACCGGCAGGGCAGAGTGGCAAGGTGGCCAGGTCAGTCAGCAGGCGCGTTTGGGCAACCTGCAGCACCTCGGGCGTGCAAGGCACGGCCAGGGCGGCGGCGCCGGCGCGCTCGCCGGCGCGCAGGATGATCAGGGTGCGGCCAGCGTTGGTGTCGGTGGTGAAAGTCGCGCCGGGTGGAAGGATCAGAGTGGGCCTGGACACGCGCCCAGCCTAGCGGGTGACCCCTAGTTCATCCCGAGCCGGACGCTCGTGGTCCCTTCAGGTGGTCTGGCCCTTACTTCTTTAGCCAGGTCTGCAGATCGTTCCAGCCCCCCGTGCCGTACCCGTCAGACACCTCGCCATGCAGCTGGCGCCGCTGCCAGGTGCCGCCTTCGCGGGTCATGGTGGCCAGGGGGCCGCTCTGCCGGGGCGCATGGTACAGGGTGCGCTCGGAGGTGGTCTGGGGATCACTGGGCAGTGGGCGGCCGGGCTGAAACGTCACGCCCTGAGCCTAGCGTCTCTGACCTGCGCCGCAGGCCAATGTCAGGCGGCGCGAACTGAAGCAGAAGAGGACTTGCGTTCTGCTATGTCGTCAGTTCGCTCTGTGAACTCACGCTCTAATCGGGGAGGGGAGGAAGGCACCCGAACCGCATTCACTGTCCTATGAAGGGTGGCTATGCGCACGCTCAAGCTCAACTCAAGGCGCGGTCTTGACCGGACCGTGAGTTTCAAAGAAGCCGGGCATGCAGGCTAGAGACGGCACTGGGCCAGACCTGACTACCTCTCAAAACGTGAGGGAGGCGTGAGAAGTCGGCTCCAGTACAGTGTTTTCTGCGATGAACAACACTCGGAGCCGACCCCCACACGATACCCTACACGCCGCCCTGAAGGCGGCGTTCGTTCTTGACGCACGTCGCCTCGCCGTCCTCACGGCCCTCGTCCTCGCCATCGTGCAAGCACGAAGCGTCGTGCTATACACGCTTAAAAACCACGTCGCCTTGTCTGGTACCCGCGCTGTCCGTTACCAGCGTCTGCTTCGCTTCGTGCGATTCACCATGCCTGACGGCTTGTACACGGCGTTCGTCCTCAAGCTCCTCCCGCCCGGCGACCTCTGGCTCATCCTTGACCGCACCAACTGGAAGCTCGGAAAAAGCGATGTCAACATCTTGCTGCTTTCAGCCACTTGGAAGTCGTTTAGCTTTCCCCTGCTTTGGATCCTCTTGCCCCACGGCGGCAGTAGCGCTCAAGTTGACCGCAACGCGCTGTTGGCGCGCTTTCTCGCTTTACGAGGCGAGCGCAAGGTCGCAGGTGTGCTTGCAGACCGGGAGTTCGTCGGACGCGACTGGTTCACGTTGCTCGACCAAAACGGTATCGCTCCTTGCATCCGATTGCAAGCGATATCGAAGCTGAACGGCGTGCCCGTGTGGGCGTGTTTCCGCAAGCTTCAGAAGGGCGAGGTGCGCGTGTGGCATTCCAAGGCCGAGGTCTACGGCGTCAAGTTGCGCGTCCTGGCGACGAAGAACGCCGCTGGGGAGATGCTCTATCTCGCCTACCAGGGCTTCTCTGGCCCGAACTTGCGGCGCTACGCGATGCGGTGGCAGTGCGAGAACTTGCACGCTGCTCTGAAGACCCGCGGCTTCAATCTCGAAGATACTGGCTTGATGAGGGCCACTCGACTCTCGACCTTGCTCGTCGCCGTCTCGCTTGCCTTCGTCTGGTCGTGTCTCACAGGCGAGTTCGTCGCCGCACGGCAGCAGGTGAAGCGCAAAAAGCACGGCTACGCCGAGATCAGCGTCTTTCGGCTCGGCCTCGACACCCTACAAGACCTAACTACCAGTCAAAACTCGGCATAGAAGGTAGAACGTCCCCTGGATGGGCGCCGAGAGCGCTTTGATCGACTGCGTTCTTGCGCTTCCGCTTGACAGTCGCACACCCATAGTCGAAAGTAGGAGCATGCCTCGCGGAATGCGTCTGACCCCCAATGCCCTGCGGGTGCTGGCCCTGCTGTACCACGACACTGAACCGCACTACGGTCTCTCCCTCTCCAAAACGCTCAGTCTGGGCAGTGGAACGCTCTATCCCATCCTGGACAAACTCGAAGACGCCGGTTTGCTCACCGGAACCTGGGAAGACATTGACCCTCATCTCGCAGGCCGTCGTCCTCGACGCTTCTATAGCCTCACAGGTGAAGGCATGCGCACCTTTGAGAGAGAGCGACATGCGCTTCTCGCCACTCTGCAAGGAGGCGTTCCCCATGCTTAACATCCTGTATGGCGTGCTGATCCTGTTGTCTCTTGCGTTACTCGGTCTCCTGATTGAACGTCTGATCATCCACCGCGCTGAACGATGGCTTCTCGCTCTCGCGCAGCATCTTCCCAAGCGCCGAGAGATTCGGGCGCAGGAATGGCTCACACATCTGGACGAATTCGAGACCCCATGGCAGATCCTCGCGTTCGTCGTGGGCTGTGGTGTGGCGACCCTCCAGGCGCAGGAAAATCATCTGCGCGCATTTGTTCAACTGATCATGGCCGCTGTGAAATGGCTTTTGTTGGTTCCTGTCCGAGTCGTCCTGTTCTTTCGAATCAAAGAAGAGGACCTCAAGGGTGCGCCTTGGTATGGACCATGACACCTCGACGAACATTCGAAGCTCAGCATGAGGGCCTGGCGGGCCCGCCAAGATGAAGGCGACGGGTGGAGCAGAAGATCTTGGAGATGATCAAGGCCCAGTCGGAACACGGACACCATGCGGTGTCCGTGTTTCTTCCGTTTTACGGGCTGCTTGGCGGCCAGGAGCTGACCCGTGACGCAGGCCCAGATAAAGGCAACGGATACGCAGGTGAGCAAGGTTGACACGCGCTCGGCCTGCGTCAGACCGGTGTCTTCCAGGTTGAAGCCTCTGGTCTTGAGCGCGGCGTGCAAATTTTCCGCCTGCCAGCGCTGAGCATAGCGGTGGAGATTGACGGAAGCGTGGCCACGGTACGCCAGATACAGGACGTCTCCAGCCGCATTTTTGGTGGCACACAGGCGCAAAGACACGCCTTAGACCACCATCCGGCGGTGCCAGCGGCGCACCTCGCCCGTCTGGAGCTTTTTGAAGCAGGCCCAGACCGGCAGTTTGCCAGTTCCGATGGTGGCTGTGGCCGGGAGGCGGATACAGGGTGCAATGCCGTGCGCCTCCAAAAACGTGAACCACGTCGTGCCAATGAACTCTCGGTCTGCCAACAGGCTCTGAATAGACCGGTCTGGACAGCACGTGAGAAACCGGGTCAGGAGCGCTTCGCGCACCTGTTGCGAACTGCTTCCCCCATGGGGGAGCAGCGTCCACATCAGCGGCAGACTGAAGCCGTCCCACACGACAGAGAGCAGCAGAATATTGATGTCCTGTTTGCCCAGCTTCCAGTTTGTCCGGTCCAGAATGAGGTGCAACTCGCCGTCTGGGAGGAAGGACAGCGCAAAGCGTGCAAAGAGATGATCGGGAAACTCGAAGCGCACAAAGCGCCGCAACCGCTGATACCGCGTGTCAAGAGAACCGGGCAAATGAACATGGGTCTTCAGCGTGTACAACACGACACTGCGGGCTTGCACCATGGCCAGGACCAGGGCCGCCAACACCTCAAGGCGCCGGGCGTCGATAGGAAACGCAGATCGCAGCGCGGTCTGCAAGGTATCGTAGGGGTGTCGGCTCTGACGTGTCTTCATCGCAGAAACACGCTACTGGAGCCGACTTTTCTCTTGCCTCAGGAGTTTTGACTGGTAGTCAGCTACAAGACTTGCTGCTCCACCCTTCGCCCGCGTCCTGGAGCACTCTTTCCGCTCTTATGCCGCGTTTTGAGGGGTAGTCAGCTAGCGATTAGCCGAAATCAACGCTAATTTCTCGTCCAAATATATAGAAAAACAAAGATCAGCTACAAGCTCACGGAAGTGCTCTTTAATTGTAGAGCGCACTTCGCGGTCCTTGTATATGCGTATACAAGATTGACATCTATGAGCGTACATGTCTTCCCACACGATGTTTTTGTTTTTTTCCGCAGCCCAGGCTAATATTTTCTCTGGGCCTATATATTTTAGTGCAAGTTTAAACCAATCATTTGTAGAACTTTTTATAGATTCTTCTAAAAACACTTCTCTAGTGGCAGATGAATCCTGTAATTCTGGAATCATCCTCATGCCCAAACCACAACAGGAACTAATTCGCCCGTCGCCTTGCAGAACATATGTCTGTAATACACTATCGCATCCAGTGCAAGAATCGATATTGCTCTTATTCTTTAATAATCCGCTCGGATATTCTCCTACTTTATCAGGGTTTGTCGGCATCCAAGGACTTTCAATAATCTTGAAGTATCTTTTTATAAGATCACTATCTATTAATCTATCGATTTCAAATTGTACTTTATCTTTACTTACTAAACTATTCTTATGCAGCTCAATAATAAGCACAGTTGTTAAGCGATTTGAAAGAGATGCCGAGATTGCACGATATATATTAGACAGAGGGATGAATTTAATATGCTGATTTCCAGTACTATAATTAATTTCATCCAGACCAGCAGCTTTCAGCTCCATTATTTTTGCATTGGCTTGGTCGTCGGAGGAGGCCCAGTGTGCATTCGTTACTAGACGTACGGGAAACCCCTTAGATTTGGCATATTTTATACTTGACACCAAACTCTCCCACTCGATAGTAGCTTCTCCGCCCGTAAATACTATATTGCCAAAATCCAACTCCTTGGCCTGATCTATTGCAGAGATAGCAGTCTGTAAATCAATCTTGTTCTTATCATTGGGAGAACTGAAGGTTCCACAGTATTGGCATTGGGCTGTACATTGATACGTTAACATTATAGACAGTGTTCTCTGGACGTGCCCTAACATGTAGTAATTTTTGTGCAACATAATCTACTTTCAGGCGTCTGGGCCTTTGAGGCTTTCTACTCTTTTGATCATTGCTTCTGACAAGGATCGTAAATCATTGGCTGATAACATCGTGTTTGACAATATATGTGAGGTGCGCGGAGTTATATCTATCGCCGTAACTACTACAATAAGTGCGACTGCTATAGCTGTCACCACCGCCACGTCATGTGTAACCACAGCCTCTGATTCCGTTTTATCGGAAATGTCGATATTTGCAACAAAATTGTATAGAATATCTTTATCACCATGTTCGTACATCGCCTCAACAAATTTTTTAATAACTTCCTCTCTGGGCAAAATATCACCCAAAGATTTATTATTATTGATTGGGTCTTTAAATCTTTCATTCAATTCATCTTGGTATTCCCGAACCCATTCTCTAAATCTTTCATTACTAAGGACAGAAAATAAGAACTTGTTCGACCTTGACACCGCTTGAGGAATGATATTTGGTTGGGATTCTAATAAAACCCTCTTTGCAATAAAGTCCGTGGGGTCATCCACAAAAGATTCAACCGTTTTAGGGTCATCACGAAAGTCCTGATACATTAAATTTAATTTTTGGAGCACGTCATTACCCTGGAATCTCAATAGATCCTCGGACTTCATACATCTCCTATTACTGAAGATAAAAAAGCGCTCACTAGTATTGAGACTGCATACTCAAAACTACAAGCAACATTCTGCACACAGCCTCAACAAGCTGTAATGCCATCTGGCCTACGAAAATTGCCGTGACGAAAGAGCCGCCGGACAAGACAATTACGTATCCACTAAAAACCCTCCTTTTTACAAACAGAGAGTGTCCGGTGTTGTGAGTGAAACATCAACATCATAACACAACTCAGTACGCGAGCATGGGCGTCGGCGGCCTCGTGCGGTCCGTGAGGAAAGAGCGTTCTGGCGCACCTCTACAGAGTTTTGATCGGTAGTAAGGGGCCAGACACATTCTCAATGCAGAGCAGGAGAAAGACTATGGAATACGCAGTTGTGGATCTCGGAATGCTGGCGCTTGTTTTCGTCCTTGCACTCCTTCACACCTGGCGGCCGCGGGTGCCCTGGAAGACGCTCCTCCCCTTTTTGACTGACCTCGGGAGGAGCAGCGCTGTCACCACCATTCTCTGTGTCCTCTTGGCGCTGTTTACTCCGCCTCAGACGTGCCAGTCGTCATGCAAAGGCGCCACGAATGAGATATCCAGCCTCTCTTCGGGGGCCTTCAGGTCGGCGCCGGTCACCCTGAGCCAGTCCGCCCATGTGGACCAGACGACCGAGCGCATGTTCTCGTCGCCGGCCACCTGGTCGGCCAGTCTGGCCCACGTCCAGGCGCCAGGCGAGGGCAACCCCAGGCCCTGATCGGCCAAACACGATGCATCGAAAGGGCCCGCAACCCGCCGAACGGTCAGGTCGCGGGCCTTGACATGAAGTGCCACTCGGCGCCGCCCACCGTAGAAAAATCAAACCGCACGGGCCACCACTGCTGAGGAGGCCGGGCCGAACCGTCTGCGTAGGCCTCGTGCTGAGCTTCCATGATGAAGAAGTCTCCTTGCAGCGCGTCGCAGTGCGCGCACCCCTGACTCAGATAGGTTTGCCGCACCGTCTTACTCGCCCTGGGCTTGATGGCCCCGAGATGAAGCATTCGGCGCCGCTCTGCGGTGAAGACGTCTGCCAGGAGCTGCTTGACAGGGGACTCGCCACTCCACATGCCCCCTTCGTCCCAGTTGCGCAGGAGGTAGATCTCGGGATGACGCGGATGCGCCAGGTGAACGTCAATGATCACATTGGTCTCCCGCTTGCAGCGCCAGCAGGTCAGTGCGGTGGTCGTCACGCCCAGCCGGGCAGACTGGACCCCTCTGGGCCAGTACAGCAGCTGGCGGCTCAGTGCCCCCTGCACGAAATCCCTCAGCGGAACGTCAAACGGCTGCACACTGAAGTGCGACTCGTCGTGCTGGAGGCCAAAGATGGGCGTGGCATCCTGGTCGTAGGTCTCATCTTCAAAAGGCACGCGCTCTCGTGCTCGGCGCCGCTTCAGCCAGAGGCCACGCACGCCGCTCTGCTTGTATCGTGCTTGCCGGGCCACGGTGTCCGCCAGGGTCTGAGGCGACCACTGCACCTCAAACGCGATGCGGTGATCCCCCTTCTGAACCAGCACATCAGCAATCCAGACTTCACCCTCCGGCGTAACGCCCCGACATTCGGTCACCACATGCCAGCCGGCGTCTTGAGCAGCTTGCGCGATCACACTTTTGGCCAGCAAGTGCTCTGGAGTCTCTGAGGCAGACGTGCAGTCGCCGCGTTGCCGGTGAGCGAAAAAGAACGTACCCAAACTGCTGGTCTTGGGTACGGCTGGCTGATCACAGCAGACGGTCCGCAACTGCCGCTGCCGGTAGGTCTGTTTGAGCGTCGCCCAAGTCTCCGTTTCCTGGTTCCAGGCGTTGAGATCCGCACCGTCCAGCAGCGCACGCAGAGGCATGCCCTATGGTGGCATTTCGGAACATCAATCAATAGGGGGCGTGGCCCACCCCCACTGAAACTCCCGACCCCCCATACAAGCCCAAATTGCCAAAAATCTGCCTAGACATGAAATAAGTATGTTCAGGACGCAGTAAATGGCGAAGGTAAGTGATGCAGGAGCAGACTTTTGGCCGAAAAACTGCCTTTGAGCAAAAGCCAATGCCCGGCCCCCATGCTCTCTATAACCCGTGAAAACTATCCACATCCTCAAAGTGACCGCCGAATTCGTTCTCTACATGCTGGACGGCAACCGCCTCAGGAAAGGCCATGCAGAGTTTGCCAGCATCTACCCGCCCTCGGTGTATGGAAAGCCGAGGGCGGGCGCCACCATGAGCCGGCCAGATGGCCGGAACGTCACTGCGGTTCGGCGGTGGTGGTAATGGCCACCAGCAGCGCCGCGACCCGCTGCGCGTCGCCGGTCGCCCGGTGGGCCGGGCTGGACACCTGCACACCCTCACGCCAGCAGGCTTCGGCCAGCGAGACGTACCGAAAGCCGTCCCAGTAGTCGCTCCATTCACCCCAGATCGGCGCAGCGGCGCTCATCGCACAGCGCCAGTCCAGGTCAGGCAACTCCAGCCCCTGCAGGCGGCTTGAGCGCTGCATGGCGTCCTGATCAAATCCCGCATTCCAGGCCACCAGTTCTTTCCCCTCGATGTGCGGCCGCACCTGGGCCCAGACCTCCGGCCAGCCCGGCGCCGTGGCCAGCTCGGTATCCGTGATGCCATGCACGGCGCGCGCTCCCTCGCTGACAAGACCCACCGGCCGCACCAGACTCTGGTGCAGGACCTCGCCGCCGGGCGCCACCACGGCGATCTCCACCACCTCGGGGCAGTCCAGCTCCGTCGTCTCGGTGTCCAGCGTGACCCAGTTGCCGCGCGCCACGATCTCGCGCAGGGCCGCGCGCCCCTGGGCCGCCTGGTCGTCAAGCCAGGCCTGCCAGTCCGCCTCGTCCTGTGCAAGCTGAGCCGCTTCCTCCTCGCGCCGTCGCTGTTCATGTTTCTTGCGGACCTGTCCGGCCTTCTCCAGCGCCGCCAGTTGGGCGGGAGTGGCCTGGGGTCGGGGCACCGCCTGCGCGCGGTCGTACAGCACTGTCTCCTGATAGCGCCCACGGCGGCCGTAGCGCACGGTGGCCACTACCGGCCCCCCTGGCTTGAGTCCTTCAGCGCGTAGAGCAGTTTTGGTCAGCAGGCCATCTGGAACGTCGCCCCACCACACGTAATGGGGGAGGGTGGGCTGAGGCGCAAGCGTGAACGGGGCATCAGGCATCTGGTTGACCTCCTGGCTTCAGGAGTAACACAAGTTCGCAAAAAAGAAAAGTAGTGTCCATATCGAACAAAATCGCCTGCTTTCGTGTAGATAGGGTAAGAAAGAGACTTCGCCGTTCACGTTGCACTGCCGCCAAATTACAGCGCAGCCGTCATGATGGAACGCCCTCTGACACAGCGTCCAACCGGCATCAGGGGCTGAATTACCCCCTTCGCTTTTCCAGCCAGCTGCCGCTCAATGGACCGTTGCGTCCGCAACCGGTAGTGCGGGCGCTGCCAGCGACGAAACGCCCGCGCTGCCCGCTCAGCCGCATTGTTCGTTCCCTGCCAGGTTGGCTCACTCAAAAACGGCACCAAGTGGTCGAACTTGCCGGCCAGTCGCTTGACCAAACTGCTCATCGTGGGATCGGTCTGAAAGCGTGGGTCCTTGACCCACGCGTCGAAGTGTTGCCGACTCTCCGCCACGGTTGGGCGGGCACCATCTGGGCGGCGCCAGAGCGCCGCCCAGCCTTCAATCAGGGCCCGCACCGTGCGCACCTGTTCGCCCAACGGAGAGTCCAGTAGCACGGCAAAGCGCGTGCGCTGCTCTTCTGTCCATCGGGCTGCCTGTCCCAGGAGCCAGCCTTTGTGCCCCATGAGGCTGTTGCGCACCTGTCCTACCTGCGCCCAGGACGTCCACCCCGGCGGGGGTGGGCTGGCGGCTTCACTCGACAGTCCCTCTGCTGTACCTTCCGCTGGCCGGGGACCGGCCAGCCACTTTTTCACCGTATTGATGCCATGGCCGGTGATGCGCACGATGGCCCCTTGAGACAGCCCGGCTTCCCGCAGCCGGAACACCTCGTGCATGGCAGCGGTTTTCCGCTGGGCCAGTGGTGAATCCTGATCGCGCGCCCGGCCCCGTAATGAGGGCCTCTTCGTGGGATTCACCGGCGGGGTGGGTAAGCCGCGCCGCCAGGTGCGCAGCACTTCACTGAGCCGCTCGTGCATGTTCTTCGCCACATGGAAGGGGCAGCGCTGATGGGTGACCTCTGGCCAGACCTTCGTCACGACAGCTGGATACAGACGGCTTTCATCGGTCACGAGTTGGCGCGGTGTGACGCCTTCAGCCTTCAATCGCTGAAAAAAGGCTTCCAGGTGCGCGGGTTGCAGGTGATCCACGATCACCTGCGTGGCCAGGAAGGGCGCCGGGCTGTGCGGATCCACCGCCAGGAGAATGGCTTTGTCGCGCTGATACACCTCGTCCACGCACAGCACACCGCTGAAGGTGTGGTGCTGGGATGCGGCTGACGCTTCATCCCGTGGGGCATGAAACCAACGCCTCACCGTGGTGGCCGACGGCTGCACCTGAAAGTCGCGGGCCAACCGTGCGGGTGTGCGGCAAAACGGCACACCGTCCTGTTCAACGGTTTGCAGGGCCTTGTCAAACACCCGCTGCGTGTACGTGGCGCCCTTGCGCAAAAATGGGGGCTGAGCGCGGAAATACCGGCCGCAGGGCACGCATCGGTGGACACTGACCCGCACCTGGAGCACCGCTGGCGTGTCCAGGTGCAGGTCGAGGGCTTTGCGGGTCACATCCCAGCGGCGTCTGGCCTCTTGCCCGCAGTGCGGGCAAGGGGCCACCTTCGTACTGGCGTTAAGCTCCTGTGGCACAGCTCGCCAGCATGCCAGGGCCAGCAGGGGGGCACAGGGGTAAAGCCGAGGTCGTGAAGCAAAGGGACCCCCGCAATAGGGCAGCTGGACAGTTCCTGTCCAGCGTGATGGAGGGGGTTCCACATTTGCGCCACATGAGAGAGATCGGCTCTATAGCCTGACCTGATGCCAGGCGCGAGACCCGCGCCTGTGCGATCAGGAGGCATATGTTCGGAATGAAACTCCCACAGTGGCGCACCGCCCTGCTTGGCTTGCTGGGGGCCAGCAGTCTCGTGGCCTGTGGCCAGAACACCCCCAGCCCTGCTCCTTCTCCAGCACCTGGTGCGGAGGTGGCGGTCGAAGATGACCTGAACAGTCAAGCGACCACCACCAGTGGCCTGACCGGCGTGTACTACAACAACGCTGATTTCACAGGGACCACCGTGACCCGGGTGGACACGACCATCAGCAAGTCCTGGGGGACAGGCCGCCCTGTCACAGGGATTGACCCCACGACGTACAGCGTCCGCTGGCAAGGTCAGGTTACACCGGCCTACAGCGAGACCTATTCGTTCTTCTTAACCTCCAGTGGGAGCGCCCGCCTCTCCATCAATGGCCAGCCTCTTGTGAACGATTGGGCCAACCATGCGTCCAAAACCAGCGCAGCGACTATTACCTTGCTGGCGGGCGTAAAGTACGACATTCGCCTCGAGATGGCCCGAAGCAGCACCACCCCCGGAGCTGTGAGATTGGAGTGGCAAAGTTCCAGACAGCAGCGCGAAGTCGTACCTCAAGGCAGGCTTTTTCCAACAGGTTCGCAGACGCAGGCAGCGATCAATGCCCTTCAGGCAGAGCCAAAGTTTAAGGAGCTGGGGCTCACGCTGGATCCGCTGCAGACGAGGACAACAGTTGGGGCACAGGGCCTCACCCGCATCGTTTCTATTCTTCCTCAGCAGGGCTTCGTTTATGCCTCGCTGCGCAATGGAACGATCGGTGGCATTCTCTACTTCAGTCGGGCAGGCGACACAAATACACTTCTGAGTGTGCTTGATGGCCAGAAATTGGTACTAGGAGCGCTGAACCAATATTACGCGGCCGACGGCACGCAGACAGAAGCACAGAGGCTTCTCTTTCAGCGGCGCCTTGCGGCCTTTCTGAGCAATGGCTTTTATAAGGAAGAGAGCGTCAGTGCGCAGCAACTGGCACCCATGGGAATTGGTGCCAAACTAATCTGCGAGGAGGAAGCGCTTAGTAGTATTAATGTTCAGTTGCAGCCCCCGCCAGATTGTGCGGGGCAGGTGTGTGAACTTGCAGCCAAGGACTATAGAGATTCGGTTTGCGATGAAATTGGCATTGTTGAAGACACGGTCTGGACCGTCGTCTTTCTGCCGGCAGGGGCATTTAGCTGGTCGGTCACCATCTTGAACGGCGTTCCTACTGAATTTCATACGAGTGCGTGGGCGAAATATAGAGAGTGCCTGGTCAAACACGGCAACCCTGTTGAGCAAGGTTCATCTGGCGAACGAGAAGGCTGCGTTGTTGGGATTAAAGTGACAGCCAAAGACCCACAGCGCCGAGTCCAAGTGAATACCAGCGGCATGGTGGAAGTCACCGTAGCGAACGTCTCCTCTGATCCTCAATGGCCCGCTAACGCAACACTGGATGCAACTGTCAATTTCACGAGTGTGTCAGCCAATGTCAGTACGATTTTCAATCGGACTAATTTCAAAATCCTCCCCAACGGTACGAATGGCTTCTCTGTAGGGTATATGTGTCCCGCTGTTCCCACGACGCTGTATGCCGAGATCGGCTTTCTCCATAACGCAAATCGGCCTATTAGTGACCGTGCCTCCATCAAGATTGAATGCACGGGTGCTGAGCCCAAACTCCAAGCCACTGACCCGCCCCCAATCTCTGCCCCCGTCGGCCAGACCGCCACAGGCAGCTTCGAGATCAGCAACGTGGGTGACCCCGGCACTGTGCTGAATTACACCCTCACGCCGAGCGGCGGCTTGAGTGTCAGCTCTACCAATGGTGCTCTAGAGCAGGGTCGAACTTCATCCATCACTGTGAGTGCGCCTTGTACAACAGTAGGCAAAGCCAACGCATCGCTGCTTATTCAGAGTAATGATCCAGATAAGCCACAACATACTATCCCTGTAGCTATCGAATGCCTTAGTGAGAACTGGATAGGCCACATTACTTTCTCTTTCAATACCGGCTATTCACGCGCAGCAGACAACTATGAAGAAGGTCTCTGTGAAGCCAACGCATACGCGTGGTACCGAAACGATGGCAACCCTTACTCTCAGCTGGGAATGCAAAATCTGACCTTCCGTGGAATGGAGAAGATCATTTGGTCCGACCAATGGTGGTCAGTAAATTGCGATCAATACGGTCACCAAGCTTTGAATAGTAAAGATGGGCTCTATACAGCCAAACTTAACGAGCTCATTGCCAGCTGGAAGGAGAACAACGACCCTAGTATTGATGACTCCAAGGTAATTTTTCGATCAACACCATATACCATCCAAGAGCCACGTTTTCCCGGAAATGGCACGTCAAGCGGTGCGCTGGGTTGGAATATTTACGCTTCATATTGATCATGAGCACTTGTACTAATTGACCAAGGGAAGTAGCAGAGTGGCCCGTGTAGATGGGCCACTCTGCTAAACATGACTGGGCACAGGTAGGGCAGGTGTGCAACAGCCTCATGTGGCTCCAGATGGCTGGAAGAGCAGCGCTCGGCTAGTGGTGCTGCTGGCCTCTCTGCTGGGTGCACAGGGCCCTAGTCGAAGGCTGGGCGGCGCTGTGGCGTTACCCGAATGGCAGTCCTGAGAGTCGCCACCAGTTGGAAACGTGGGTCAAGGATATACGCTTCCAGACCGCCCCCGCGCTGAGCGGCCTCGTGAATCGTCTGGCCGGCAAGTTCGAGCATCTGGCGCCACTTCCGAGCCAGCCTGGCAGGGAACGAATAAGCCGCTGATGCCTGTTGGACGCTGTGCTAGAGGGCGTTCTATCACGACGGCCGCCCTGTGCCCTCACGGCAGTGCAACGCGAACGGCGTAGTCTCGGTAAGAAACTATCTATAACATTTGAATGTCGCACTTTGCGGTTCAGCTTTGTACGCTGAGCCATGCCAACACCAGGCGGTCCGGCGTGAACGCTTCAGATCTCACCCCCCTTCTCCACTCTTCTGAAAGCGTGGACTTGGAATACAAGCGCACCTTCCCTCGCGACTACTTTGATAAAAATTCAGAGCGTTACGACGATGCCCGCGCAGAGGTCATCAAAGATGTGGCCGCACTTGCGAATGCGCAAAGTCCACGCCCTGGACATTTGATCTACGGCATTGCAGATGACAATGGGCGCCGCAGAGTTCATCCAGAGCGCCGCACTCATGCCGTGGATGACGCGACACTCCGAGACTTTTTTAGGCGGTTCATTGAGCCGATGCCCCATTTCGCCTATGGCGAGTTTGAGTATGGGGGACAGCTGGTCGGTCTCCTTCGAGTGGAACGGGTCATGCCCTACCCACACGTCATCCGGGCGCGGGTGGACAGAAGCACGACTATCGCCCCTGGACAGGTCTGGATTCGCAAAGGTACGCAGAACACGGTGGCCCTTTCCGATGATCTCCAAGCCATCTACAAGGGGCATGAGCCCTACAGGATTGAATCGGAAAGTGAAGAGAACAAAGCGCTGGCAGCGCAAGCCCGCGAGCGTGGCTATGAGACCATTTGGGTCTCTGCGTCCCTTGTGGAAGTGAAAGAGAGGGAAGGCGCGCAGCTCATCTATCAGCCGGGCACTCGTCGTCGGGTGGCGCGTGCCAGCCACTTCCCAGAATCTGAGCCCTCCTACATGATGCAGCGGCCTTCTAGATACCGCTGACACCCAAAATCTCGAACCGCCCCACCAGCACCCCTCCAGGCAGCGCGTCCCGCCGCGAAGCGCGTGGGGGGTGTTCTTCGCGCACGTCGCTGAGCAGCCCGCGCACCACCACCACGCCCACCCGCACATTCCGCCTGGGTTCGCCCTCGCTCGTGCTGGCATAGAGGCGGTAGGCCCGGCCGGTACGGCGGCGCACGGTGAAGCGCTGGCCACGCCTAGCCTCCAGGTACAGGACAGGCTGCACCTGGCCCGGCACGTCGGTCATCAGACCCCGGATCTCCGCCACTTTCAAGCCTAAGGCCTGGAGCTGGGCTGCCTTCTCGGCGTGAGCCGCTACCAGTTGCGCCTGCAGTTCAGGCCACTGCTCGGCGGCCACCGCGTTACCCCGTGGGAAAGTGTACTCACGAACCCGATGACTTTCGTAAGCCTGGTTCACGTGCACGGCCGCATGCGCCCAGACCTCATCGTGAAAGCCGGGCAGTCGTCGGCGCGGGTCTCGCAGGTGGCCAATCTCGCGGTAGGTCGCCTCAATGTGGCACACCTGCTCGCGCAGTCGGCCGAACAGCAAGCCGTCTTCGACGACCGCGACAAAACGCTCTGGGTGCCACAGGCCCGGCTCGGGCGTGATGGAGTCCTCCGCTCGCCACACCGCATGACGCCGCAGCTGGACTTGGATGACGGCCAGTTGCGGCGTTGGGTCAGAATGAGCGTAGGGCTCTGGCACAAAGGAAGTTGTATAATATATTCGATTTACAAATCAATAGAATGAGTCTATCTATCTTATAGATGATTTAGAATGGAAGATCCTCTTCGTCTGGGGGGAAGTCGTCAATACCTTGATCTATATCTAATTCCATTGGGAATGGCTTCCCGTTCCCAAGTAGATGCATTACATGCTCCTCAGTATATAGAGATTCATCACTGCTCACGTCAATCCATTTAAAATCGATAAGATGTTCTCTCTCTATCCTTGGGTAGGCCAAGCAGCTAATTATTTTTAGCTTAGAGCCATCGATTATTCTTTGTATGGCCCTATCATGATACAAAGCGCTTATCCAATGCTCTAATGCTACGCCTATAGACGCCCTTCCTTCTACGCTAAGATTGACATTTTCTTGTATTATGCAATCTTCCCCCTGCTCTTCTACAGTTATCTCACGATTTCCAAATTCATATCTTTCAAATACGGATTTGTGGACCGCATATACAATCGACACTTCGACCGATGCGTAAAATTCTATAGATAATTCATTTGCAGACACAAGAGTGATGAATTTAGGAGATATGTGAGTAACCAAAACATCAAGCAAGCTAGTGAATTGCGGATTTGATCCCATAATAGCAGGTAAGTTAATTTCTGCTATTTTAGGAAAATCATCCCATAGCTTGTGTAGTATTTTCGCGGAGACTGTTCTCGGGTTTTTAACTATAGCATCTGAGAATACTTTAAGTATGTCTCTTTCATAATCTGCTATATTGTCTTCTATATATTCTTTAAACTTTGATGACGAAACTAGTTCCTCCGATCTAGCGTAGCATGTGCATCCCAATAGAGAAACGTAGTTGGCCAAGTTGGTGTCGTTGCTCAGAAAAATTACGGAGTCGAATTCATCTACAAGCTGCTTAATGCTATAATAAATCATTGCATCAGGCAAATGCTCACGCTCTCGTCGCTTCTTGAATGGAGGCAGCCCTGTAAAATAGGCCTGCATAGCCTGTTTGTAGATCTCCTCGTCAATTGGGTAAACAACGATCTTATTTACGTATATCCACTGAATAAATCTTTCGTTGACAGAGGTTTTTAATGTAATCTTTTCTCTATCTACACTCTCAATTAACTCATTAACCTTTTTAAATCCAGTATCTGAAAGTCCCGCTTTCTTCAGAGAATTTAATGCCTCGACCACTCTATCAATAGCGCCATCGGTGATGTCTTGATTATTAGACATAACTTCGTCTTTAACAATTTCTGATACGTAAACTTTTAGGATACCTATTCTAGAATAATAACTAATTGCCTGCATACCAGGAGTATTTGTACGAGGATCACCCCGTATTATGTTAGAGTCGATAAAAATGATCATTGTCTTAGCATGTCTTTTAGATCAAGTATTCAGAAATAGTTGTGAATGTGATTCTTTTTTACGATGGGCGGAAGGATCATAGATCTAAAATACGGCATCAGACTTGAGGATAGTCAAACTACGTGCCATTACTCGAATATATCTGGCAAGCTCGCCGCCGCCGCCCTCAGCCGGTTGCGGTTGACTCGCGTATAGATCTGCGTGGTTGCAATGCTGGCATGCCCCAGCACTTCCTGAACCTCTTCAATCGGCCGCCCGGCTTCGACCAGGGCGGTCGCGTGGCTGTGGCGCAGCTTATGAGGCGTGCTCTGCTCCGGCCGCAGCCCGGCGCGCGCCCCGGCGCGGTGCATCGCCTGCTCAATGGTGCGCACTGGAAAAGGCCGCCCCGCCCCCGCGCCCTTGAGAGGCGTGAACACGTAAGGGCCCGCCGGCGCTCCAGGCCTCCGGCGCCCCTTGAGCCAGCCCTGCAGGGCGCGCTGGGCGGTTGGGCTCAGATATACCTGGCGCTCCTTATCCCCCTTCCCAATCACGCGGATGGCCACCGGCACCTCGTCCTCGTCAAATTCCACCGCATCAAACTCCAGGTGTAGCACCTCGGAGATCCGGCAGCCGGTCCCGTACAAAAAGGCCAGCAGCGTCCAGTCCCGCAGGGCCTTGTCCGGCGCGCTCTGGTTCTTGGCGGCCGCGAGGAGCCGCGAGACTTCCGCCGTGGTCAGGGCCTTGGGCAGCCGGGTGGGCAGCTTCGGCGATTTCAGTTCCGCCGGGCCACTCTGCATCGCCACCCCCTCGACTCCCTTGAGGTAACCCCAGAACTTCTTCCAGGAACTGATCACGCGCCGCGTTCGGGCTGGGGCCGTCTGATGCGCCTGGAGGTAGGCCCGCAGCTCGCGCGCCCCCACCTGTTCCCAGCCCTGCACCGCAGGCCGCTCGGCGGCCAGCCACGCGGCCAGCGCCGCCACATCGTGCCGGTACTGCCGCGCCGTCGCCGGACTCAGAGCCTCCTCCCTCAGGAGGTAGCTCTCAAAGCCAGGGATGTCGGTGGTGAGCGACATCAGCCCCTCCCCTGTTGACGCAGGCCACAGACAGAGGGCAGGAAGGGCCGCAGGGCAGGGGAGCGCTGTTCAGGCATGGGCAGGGTCCTTTCGGGAAGAGATCAGTTCAGGTGCTGCACGCCCAGGGCCAGCTCGTGGCCCTGACGCGCGGCGTCCAGGTGAAAGAGTTCAAGCGCCAGGGCGGCGCGGCGCTCAGCAATATTGCGGAGTGCCGCCTGACGTTCATCGTTCGAGAGGGGCGCCAGACGAACCGCCTCCAACTGCGCCCGAAAGAGGTCCAGTGCCCGGGCGTCCAGTTCCTGGTGATAAGCGTCCAGCTGGGTCATGGTCTAAGCCTCGTACCCCCGCTCCATGCAGGCTTCGCAGGGATCAAAGTGGGCCTCATGGCAACGGCAGCAAGGCTGGTGGGCATCATCTGGCATCGTCATTGTCCCTTCAGCGGCGGCTGGTCTGCCGCCCGGAGTACCCGAGGTTGTGAAACGGGGCGTCACGGCCGTCGCCGCCATACTTGCGGCGTGTCATCTCCAGCGTGATTGCCAGGGCCAGTGCATCCATGCGGCGCTGGGCGGCAGGCGTGTACAGGTGCAGGCGCCGAGGGTCAGTGTTCTTGTTCTTGGGATCGGCTTCCTGGGCTTGCAACTCGACCAGCAGCTGCGTCTGAGTCCAGCCGTCGTACTTCCCCATGTCAGTTGAGCGCCCGCTCAGCGGCCTCGCGCCCCTCGCGCTCGTGTTCGGCCCAGGTCTGCGCGCCGACCACCTTCACAGTGATGTGGCCGTGGTACTCGTCACTGGTCAGGCCCTCTGCCGTGATCTCCAGCACCAGCTGCCGGGTGCCGGTGCGCTGGGCCTGTTCCCACAGTGGCCCAATGGCCTCCGAGTGAATGCCGCCGAACGACACCCCGGGGCTCAGCGTGCGCTGCTTCTCCACGACCTCCAGTGCCAGCCGGTGCGCGTCAGCCGGGCTGTGCCCGGAGTTTTCCAACAGGTCTTGCAGGGCGTCCAGAAACGGGTTTTTCTCGTCGTGACTCATGCGCCCTCCCTCGGGGTGCAGGGGTGGGGGCGCGCGGGGCGCCCCCGTCCAGGCTCAGGCCGCGAACGTCACCACGTCGGGCACCCATCCAGCTTCCCGCAGTTTGGCGGCGAACTCCACAATGCGGCCCATCAGTTCTTTCTTGCTCAGCCCCGGCGCAATGCTGGGCTGGCAGGCTTTCGGCATCGTCGCCACCAGCGCCGTAAGCTGGGGAATGGTGTAGGCGCTCAGGAACTCGGTGGTCACGGTCCACTCCTGGGCCAGTCGCACGTCGGCACCGATCTGCCCCGCCACATACACGGCCAGCTCGCCGGGGCGGTGGCTCACGCTGTACCCCGACCAGTGGTGCAGCGAGTCGTGCATGTGATACGCCAGCAGCTCTAACAGCTCATCGGTGCTGAGCTCCATCAAGGCGGCGTGCAGACGCGCGCCGGACGGGCGGCGGGTCAGCTCACCGGGCTTGTTCGACTTGAACAGCCCTGGGTGCTGGGTCGTCCACCGCTCAATCAGCGCAGCCACTTCGGGCAGGGGTTCGGCCCCGCTCAGCGTCGGGGCGTCCTCCCGGCGCACCTTGACTTCAGTGCTCCCGCAGGCCGCTTCAAACAGGCCCTGGACCGTCAGCACGAGGCACCGCTTGGGGTCGTTCACCAGACTCCCCCACAACACGCGGGCGCGGGCTTCCTGGCCGATCTTGTGCGCGGCGTCCCGCACCGGGCGGTCCTCGGGGGCCGTCTGGGCACGGGTCTGGGCGCGGGCGGCGCTCTGCTTGGCTTTCTCTGCGGCCTGGGCGTCGGCCTTGCGAACCGCCCGCTCATGGCGGCGCATCTGGCCGCTGGCATTGAACACGTACACCACGCCGCGCAGGTTCTCGGGGCCGTAGTTCTCGTACTCGCGCCAGGGCAGGTTCTGCACGTAATCCGCCTGCACCACGTCCACGAACGCCCACGACCCGCTGTCCCGGTCAGCCTGCGCCTGTGCCTCAATGGCCGCGAGTTGCAGCGCCTGTGCTTTCTGCGTGTCCCGGAAGTACGCGGGGGTGAGGCCCCACAGGTCCTCATTCACCGCGAGGCCCGAGGCGGCCACATCGAACAGGGCGTCACTGACCAGCAGGCGGCCCTGGGTGGTCAGCTTGCGGAGCTGATCGGCGCTGTAGTGGTGGGGGTTGTCCTTGACCAGCTTCACCAGATGCTTTTTCAGTTCCCCGGTGGTCTGTGCGATCACCTGGGCCTGGGCCACGTTGATCTTGCCCTCGGTCAGCAGCTTGCGGGCCTCTTTGCCCAGCCCAGAGGCCAGGGTCAGGCGCTGCTCGACGAAACGCACCTCGCGCCCGCTCCGCACGGCGATTTCATCCGGGGTCATGCCCAGGCCCACCAGTCGGGAGAAGCCGTCAGCTTCTTCCAACGGGGTCACGTCCTCGCGCTGGAAGTTCTCTGTCACGGCGATCTCCACCAGCTGTGAATCGGTCATGGGCTGCACGCGGCAGGGCACGGTGTAGCCTTCAGGCACCTTCAGCAGTTCACTGGCGCCGCCCTGGTCGTCCACCAGTTCCAGCCCTTCGACCAGCAGGCCCACGGCGCGGAAGCGGCGCTCACCTGCAGCCAGTTCATACGCGCCCGCCTCAGTCGGGTGGGGGCGCACCACGAGGTTTTGCAGGACGCCTTTGTAGTAAATGTCGGTTGCCAACTGGAACAGGGCCTGCTGGTCGAACTCGCGCCGGGGGTTGAACTCGCTGCGGCGCAGGGCGGTCCAGGGGATTTGCACCACTTCGGCATCAGTGGGGGTGGCGAGGCGCAGGGTGGCGGGGGCTTCGGTCAGTTCACGGGCTGCGGTCATTCGTTACGCTCCTTTGGCCTCTGTCTGGGGCACATTTAGATAATAGCGTAAAATAGTGATTTCACGCAAGTTCTAGGCCACGAAAAAACCAGCCGGTTTTGCCGTACTGGTCAAGGTTTGAGCCATTCTGAGCGGCTGGGGTTATTCAGAGACAGAGGGAAAAGTGGCGGAAAACTCTAGGAACTGGCGGAAAACATGCGAGGCGCTGGGAGGCTCAGGAAGGCCCCTCGGCGTCCTCTTGAGGGGCTGTAGCCCCCCGCTTTTGGCCCGGCTTTTTCGCACCGGCCTTTTTGGGGGGCGCGGGCCTGGACGTTTTGGGCTTCGCCACCCAGGCCACTTGGTCCACCGTGACATTCAGCAGTTCGGCAAACTTCTGGGCACGGGTCACGCTCGGTTCAGTGCGGCCCTGAAGGTAGTCGCCCATGCGCCCACGCGTGATCCCTACGGCGTCGGCCAGGGCCTGCACGGTGATGCCGCGCGCCTCGCGCCACTCGGAGAGTGATTTTTTCTTCTGGTCTGTCATATACTCCCCTACGCTCCCTTTTCCTCTGTCTGGGGTGCGCAGTTCCGCCCACAGGGGGCGGAACTTTGTTTTGGGGAGTGTACCCGACTCAGCGCGGGCCTTCATGGTCATACAGCGGCTTCACCCCCTGTGCCCCGCTCTGCGGCACATGCCCCGGCCAGATCGTGAGACTCGCCCCCCAGCCTGCGTGGTACGAGTAGGTGCGAGGATTGCGGCACCCCTTGGGAATAATCTTGAACGTCGCGCCGTCCCTGGGCTGGTAGACCGTGCTGATCTCCAGCAGTCGGCCCTGCACGAACTGAACATTGCCGTTGTCGTGTTCGCGGTGGTAGGTAATCAACAGGGAGAGAGGGGTATCGAGCGGCACCAGAGCGCGGATGCCGTCATAAATGGGGCGGGGGCGCCAGCGGTCGGCGCAGAAATACTCGCGCACATCGTTGTGCAGGTTCCGCGCGATCCACTGCGTGTTGTTGTGCTCGCCGGGGTCGTCGGCTTCGACAGCCTGCACGAGCTGGTAAATCTGAAACATGATGGCGGCGCGGTATTCCTCGCGCGTCTGGGGGTAGGTGCTCACCGCTCACACCCGCAGTCGTCGTGGAGACGCGCGGCACAGCTGGGGCAGCCGCTCAGGCTGGGCGCGTCCGGCGCGGCCACCAGTTCGGGGCTGTCCGCCTCGGCGGTCTGGTCGCGGTCCTCTTCGGGGGGGTCGTACAGGGTCCACATGGGCGGGGCCTCCGGGGCAGGGGCCGCGCCACCTTCTCAGCGGCGCGGCGTGAGGGGCTTAGTTCGTGACGCGCTTGACCTGGCAGCCCAGGTCATCGTCTGGCGTGCCTCTCGCCTGGCGGTCCCTCAGGGCCTGCATGTACCGCAGATGGTCCCCGCCGTAATGGCGCTTGACCGTGGCCCAGAAGCCCGCGCGGCCAATCGCCTCCATATGCACCGACCCATGCCGCGTGGCTGTCGCTGTGCCGCCCATCCTGCCCCGTTCTGCCGCTGTTCTGCTCATCCTTGACGCTCCTTTCCCCTCTGTCTGGGGTAAGTAAAGTGTACCTCTTTTTGAGTACACTGTCAAGGCTTTTGAACGTGTGAGACAAGGAAAAAGGCCGCCCGCGTCGGGCGGCCTGCGTGGGTGGTTTAGAGAATGCCCCGCTTCCGGGCTTCGGCCTCCAGCGCCTTTCTGTGCTCAATGGTCCAGTGGGCTTGGCAGGCGTCATGCAGCCCCCAGAGGGCCTGAAACGCCGCGACTGGGTGTTCTGTGGTGAACCCTTCGAGCGGGTGGGGCTTACCGTCGATCAGATAGATGCCGTCAAGGTGGCCCAAGTTGGGGTCACGGCTGCTGATCTCGAACGTTTCCAGCGTGGGGCGGCGCATAAACCCGAAGTCGGCCAGCTTCACAAATGGGCCGCCTACGCCCATCACCTCAAGCGCGGTGGAGACCACCAAGCGGCGCCGGGCTTCTTCGTCCTCGCCCTGGACGGTATAGGTGCCGCCATTGCTCCAGCAGTGGTACTCCAGGCGGTGCAGCTTCTTCAGCAGCTCGGCGGGGCCGTAGCGGTCGGCGGTGGGCTTGGCCTGTGCGTAATAGGCCAGGATGAGCTGAGTTTCCTCTTCGGTCAGGTCGCGCCGCTCATAGCTGATGGCGTAGGCGCGGTGGTTGGCGAGGTGCAGCCGCTCAAAAATGGCCGGGTCCACTGGCCCGCCCGGCTCCACGGGGAACAGGTCCTCAGCAGAGGCCAGATAGGCTTTTACTTCTTCGGCGCGGTCAACGATCACAGACATGGGGGCCTCCAGGGCGCAGGGGGGTCAGGCCCAGGGGGTGCCCTGGGCCACGGCGGGGGCGAGGTTAAGCGGCGGGCAGGCGGCGGGGGCCAGTGTTCACGCGCTCTGAGCCGTACCGCTCGCGCATTTCCTCCATCGTGGTGTTGCCTCGCCCGTTGCTGGGCTTGCCTTTGAAGGCCCACATGCCCTTCTTGTGCATCCACCAGTAGCCGGCGCCCTTGATCGTGTCCTTGTGGGGCTTGGTGTCGCCGCTCAGCCACACCCACGCGCCGATGATTTCCAGCTCGATCCCGTCCAGATGGGCCACAGCTTCAACAGCGGCGCGCACGGCGGCTTCCACTTCGGTTTCCTGCTCACGGCTGCGGTAGAACTTGCCCTCGCCATACACATCGTCAGGCTTCTCGCTCAGCAGGCGCTTCATGGTCGCCTCGTACTGGGTGTTGATCTCCTGCATCTGCGCTGTCGAGCCGCCCTTGTCGGGGTGGTGGGTCTTGCACAGCTGGCGGTACAGGGTTTTGAGTTCGTCGGCGGTGGTGATGTGCTGGAAGTAGTTCACTTGGGCTCCTTTCCCCTCTGTCTGGGGTAAGAACAGTGTACCTCTTTTTGAGTACAATGTCAAGAGAAACGCCCATCCACACAGCAAAACTGAGGGTCTGACAGACCCTCAGAGCACCGCCCTGCTTTCGACCGTTCCCGCCCCCCTGGTGTCCTCCACACCGCGCCCCCTTTGGGCGCGCGTGTGCCGCCTCGCGGCCTTCGGTGGCCGCCTCGCCCGCGCACTCCCCTTCTCGTCTGCTGCGCTTCAGCTCTTCCCCCTGCTTGGGCCTTTTGCTGCTGTCAAGCGGGGGCGCGCGGCGCCCCCAAGTCGCAACCCGGCCGCCCTCTGGCCGGGTTTGACAGCTCTCCTGGGGGCTGTGGCCCTGCCTATCCTTCCGGCGCCAGCCGGGGAAAAGATGTCGGCGCCCTTCTGACATTTTTTCCCCGGCTGATGCCCGTCCGGCGAGGACACCGCTCTTGACCTTGTGCCTTTTGCTGTTGGGCGGGCCTGAACGTGGCCGACGAGCCGCCTCTAGGGGCGCGGGCAGGCCCGCCCCGCCCTGCGGCCAGGGGCTTTGATGCGGTGCGGCCTCTGGCCGCGCTGCGTCCTTCGGCCCGCCTCTCAGGGCCGAATCCTGGCCCCCCGGGGCCGGGATGGGCCGCGCAGCGTGGTGTTGCTGCGGATCTGTTGCGCCCAGGACCCGGGCGCCCTGCACTGGCCAGCTTCCAGACGGGTCCAGGGACGGGAATGTGAAAAGCACCCCAGCGGCGTGACGTGAGGAACGCCGCGTCGTTGGGGTGCTGGTGCCCGCCGCAGCGGGCATTCACATGGACGGCCTGCCCCACCAGGGCATCCTGAAATCATGGAATCATGAAAAAAAGAGAGAGGGCGAATCGCCCTTCCCTGTTGATCCTGTCCTGTCTGTTCGTCCGGTAGAGGGACTCGTACGGCCTCTATCTGCTCGTAAGGGGTCACTTGCGACAACATCATCATTCCCCCTGCATGTAAGGTCAGGATGGCGCACGCCACGGCGAAGGGCCGGCCCCGTTTGAAGGTACCCAGATAAAGCAGAATGGTCAGGACGAATAGCGCCAGGGGTCGAACAGGGGCACGTGGCAGCCCAAGCAGGGGCCTAGGTTCTGTAGGCCAAGGGGAGAGTCGTGGTTGGTCAGCGTATCTTCTGCCGTTGTGGCGCGAAGAAATCAGTGATGAGAATGGACACGTCTTGAACCGTTCCTGCCGCCCCTGGTCGGTCTGGGGCGACCTTACCTGGCTCATCGTCCGGTGATCAGTGGCATCGTGTGGGTCCTGCGTACGGGGGCCCCCTGGCGTGACGTTCCAGAACGATTCGGCAAATGGACGACTGTGGCCAGTCGCTTTCGTCGCTGGACCGCAAAAGGCATCTGGCAGACGATCTGGGCAACTCTGCAACGTGAGGCTGACCTGCAAGAGCAGCTCGACTGGTCCATGCATTTTGTGGATGGCACGGTGGTTCGAGCCCATCAATGTGCGGCCGGCGCGCGTGGAGGTCAGGAAGGCGAAGCGCTGGGACGCTCACGAGGCGGGTTCGGCACGAAGATTCACGTGCGTGCCGAAGGGAAGGGTAAACCCATGGCCTTCGTGCTTAGCGGCGGAGAGCGCCACGAGTCGAAGTTCCTGCAGGCCCTCCTGGAACAAGGTGCTGTTGTTCGTGCTGGCCGTGGACGCCCCAGGATTCGGCCTGATCGCGTGGTGGGGGACAAAGGCTACAGCTACACGACTGTTCGTACATATCTGCACAGGCGTGGCATTCGAATCACCATTCCCAGGCGGAAGGACCAAGGGCCGAATCTCTGCTTTGACCGTATCGTGTATAAGGAACGCAACAAAGTCGAGCGCTTGGTTGGACGCCTCAAACACTTTCGTCGGATCGCGACTCGCTACGATAAGAGAGCGCTGAGTTACCAAAGCTGGTTGACCATAGCTGCCATCCTGCTCTGGCTATGATGAATGGATGCGCTACTTTGTCTCTTAACTCAGAAGTTCATTTACGAACTCCAGATAGTCGTCGATAGCAGCCCTGATCAATTCCTGCTGTTCACCTTTCAGATGCGTCAGACCAGATTCAAGATCAATCGGAAAGTCGATCAGCATCAGTGCCAGCTTTTTGGGGACGTGGCCGTGTGCCGTGACGATCCGCTCGATTTCCCCCAGAAGAGCGTCGAATTCTGACCGATCAAGTCCTTCCCCCATCCGCAGTCGTGTTGCGAAGTCAACGTAGCGTTCAAGCACCTCATCCATCACGAGACCCACCCTACCCAGCGCAGGAAGGCGCGTCATCCCCGCGTCCTTCATGCCATTCGGGTCATTTGCAGCAGGGGCCGTCCCAAGCCCATGACCAGTCACACTGGCTGTCCCCACTGCTGGTCGCTGACTTCCCTGCCTCACCGTACGCAAAGACAGGGAGTTGCCCCTTGGCCTACAGAACCTAGCACTACTTAAACACGCTTTTTGACTTAGTGAACAGCTTTTTCACTTATGAGCTGGACTTCACTGTCACCGCTTGTCGACGTTCGGCTCCGTTCTTTGAGCGAGCTGGGTTTCGACCACCTCCATCAAGCTGACGAACAAGGCATCTCCAAGCCGATTACCACACCAGCTCTGCACCTGTTGCACCCAATCCGGTTGAGCACTCACACGTGAGTGCTCAATCAACTCGACAAGCTGCTCGATGCCACGTTCTCTGGCTGCCTGCTCATCCTGACTCCACGAACTCAGATTGACGAGTAAATGCGCGACCTCACGCAGAAAAAACTGATCTCCAACTTCACTAACATCAACACGCAACTGCTCAATGGCTGCTTCAATTGTGGGTTGTGGAACCTCTGTGTGCGCCTCAGACCAATATGTGAACTCGCGAACCTCGCGTCCAATCCGGGTCCAATCCATCAGGAACAGGTTGGCCACAAATCCACCACGCTCCCTCATCACGTTGAGCTGCACATTGTCGCCGTGCTTGTGCAGAAAGAGCGCGAGGGGATCCGACGCACCTGACTCGGTCATATCCTCGCTATGATCGGGTATTTTCTATCGAGGTCCACAGCAGCGATATCACGCCCCTGATCAGACGCAATGATCCACGGTATCTGAAAGGTCATGAGCCTCAGGTCACGTGTGATGCACCAACTTTTTTACGCGAGAAGGAGGCGGGCTCCGGCCTGAAGAGTGAGGTTGAGGCTTCATCAGCCAGGAAACCACTTGTTTGCGTGTCTGCGGCAGTGTGCTCAGGTGTCTTCTTCCGAGGGGCAATCGCAGCGCCTGGAGGAACGCCATGGCCATCATGCAGAGCAACACATGATGGTGAAGACCCCGCCAGGAACGGCCCTCAAAGTGATCGAGCCCCAACTCCTCTTTGAGTTGTTGATGGACCTGTTCGCAGGACCACCGAGCCTTGATGTCGCGGATCAATTCGATTTTTGCCGTGTTGGCGGGGTGATTCGTGAGGTAATACTTCCGTTCCCCGCTGGGCCGACGTTCAACGACGAGCCAGACTTCATCACCTGGAAGATGGGACCCGTCATGAAGTTCCCCTCCGTCGGCAACCCGGACGCGCAGAACGGCAAAACGGGCGCGCAGCGGTCCCTTCGTGCCCTTGCGCCAAGTTCGGGACACCCATTTGTGCGGCGGCAAATCATGCAAAACCTGAGCCACGCTTTTGCGTGGCTCGTCGGGGACGGGCACCAGGAGTCGGCCCGTCTTGGATCTCCGCTCCGTCAGCATCCCGACCTTCGTGGAGTACACCTTTTGCGCGCCTGGAACCCCAACGGCCCAGGTCAGTCCCCGAGCCGTGAGTGCTCCACGAAACGCAGCGCTGTTCCCATAGCCAGCATCTGCGACGACCACTTTGAACGTCACACCGTGCTGCCGGACGCGGTCAATCTCCTGCAAGGCCAACGCCTTCTTGGTCAGAAACTGCCGGTGTCCCTGTGGGACACCGGCCGCAACACAGCGCTGAGGGTCATCCGTCCATGCCTGGGGGAGGAACAACCGTAACGCCAAAGGCACAGGGATGTCGTTTCTTGCGAGCGTCAGCGAGACCAAGACCTGACAGTTGGCCACCTTGCCCAGCACACCGCAATACTGCCGGGCGACCCCGACACTGCCGGTGCCTTGCTTCGGGAACGCGGTGTCATCCACGATCAACACGGCGTCGTGGCCCCCGACCAACCGCTGCGCCTGTCGCGCGAGGACGGCCCCCATCTGATCATCCTGCCAGGGACTCACCGTCACAAAATGGTGCAGCTGCGCGTACTGGCCAGGGGCAACGTGTTCGGCGAGTGGTTGCAGACTTTTGCGTTCCAGCGGGGCCATCAAGCCGCGCAGGTACATGGGACACCACTTTCGGCGGCGAGCGTGTCCCAGCACGCGCTGAAAGGGACGCAGGAAGCGCCGCAGGGACAAGGCATGGTCCTGAGCAGAGGTCATGCGTCAGCCTGACAGACACGCATGAATGCCGTCTAGGAAGCCAAAATCTGTGTTTAAGTCGTGCTAGGCCATGCCAGCCGCGCCAAGGGCCAACACCAGGGCCAGGGGAGCGGCAACGGCACGGTGGGGCAAAGCACGGGCCATGGCCGGAATGTACCCCGCGCGTGTGCGACAGCAGACCGCGTACCTGCGCCTCCTCCAAAGCGCACCTGTGATTCTCGCGGACACACGGCGAGTGAACCAAATCAGAAGAGGATAGAAAAGTTTCCCCCATGTTCGCCAAAAGAAATAATTTGCGCTTAGCGAAATTCCGAGGTATGATGTTTTATGAGCCTTGCGGAATATATAGATGGTGCACTGAGAGCAATGGGTAAACGCCGACAAGATCTAGCACACACCCTGAACGTAAGTTCTTCAGCTATCACGCGGCTGCTGGCTAGACCTGATGAAGCACAAACCCTAGGCCAGCTCAAAGCGGTGGCTGATGCATTAGGCCTGCGCTGGCACCATGCTCTGTATGACTCAGAAATGCAGAGCCAAAATACAAAAACAGTTGCCAATACAATTTCCCATAAACCAGGACAGAATTTTATTTTCGAGAGTAGTTTTGATATTGTTTATCGTCTTGCAGCAGAACACAATTTAATAAACTTAATGAGGGTGGAGATTGAACCAAAGCTTTATCCACTTGAATTGAAGCAAGGGAACGAAGTTGAGGTCCTCAGCGTTCTGGGATGGCACTTGGGAAAAACCAAAGAACGCGCTTCGCCAGAATGCAATGTTGATGTGTATTGGTATATCTATACATCACACAGTGATTGGAATCAAAACTTCAATGGAAATCAAAACAACATCCTTCTGTTTAACGAACTGGGCGAAGCTTCGCTTCACTCCATCAATCACACCTCATCACGAGTGCATATTCAACAACCCAGTACAGCAGGAAGAATATATAATTCTCTAGAATCTGATATAGTGATGCGCAGCTTTGGCGATAGGTCACACTTAATTGTCGAAAACAAGGGTGTTTCGAGTTCAGCCCACTTAATTTTTACAGATGTGCAAACAAACATTGATCTTTTTACATCTATGACCACAGCCATTCAAAATATCGAGAGATTAGCAGATGAATACACAAAGAATATCATCAATCGGAAGATGGACTAGATTTCTCACTCCAAAATTTGCTCACCTTTGGCAAGAATTCTATCTTCCTGACGCACAGCATTGTATATCTTGCTGGCAACGACTAGATACTCTGGAGTCTGATCATAGGTATCATATGCACTTATATCAATTCTCCCGCTTGCACTCGAAGCCTTAGGTATTAAAGTAAATGAAGGGATGGAGAACCTAGTATCCTGCACACGGATATCGGGTTCAATTCCGTCAAAAGAAATCTGGCGTCCTGAAGGATCATGCCATATAGCAGTAGGGATAACAAGCCTGCTGCCATTAGCCAAGTCGACTTGAGTGTTTGACACACCCTTGCCATAGGTGACATCACCGACAACCGTTACCCCACGCCGTCCTTTAAGGGCTGCCACCAAAATTTCAGCGGCTGAAGAGGTATATTTATTGACCAAAATCACAATATCCCCTTCATAGTCATAAGACCCGGCTTGTGCCGAGTATGTTTTTAAAACCTGCCCTTTTCTATTTTCTAGACTCAACAACTTACCCTCTTTCACAAACAGATCAGCAGCTTCAACTGCCTGCTCTATAAAACCTCCAGGGTTATCCCTAAGATCCAAAATTAACTTTTTAGGTTTATGGGCAACCAATACATTTTTCAAATCTTTTGCAGCATCTTCTTCTAGGAAGCTGCGAATATTTATATAGTAGCCGCCGTTCCGATCCTTGATTCTCTTGAACGTCACGTTACTGCTTTTGACAAGATCTCGTTCGACAGCGATATTTAAATTTATCCCCTGTCTGACGATGCTAAGTTTTACCTGTGTGCCTATCCTGCCCCGCAATCCAGGCGACTGGTCAATAAGGACACTCTTATCGTTGACTCTGGTAAGAATATCACCCACGATCATCCCTGCACGTTGGGCTGGCGAGCCCTCCACGACACCAATAACATAAAAAAATTGACTGGCGCCAAGTTCGATAGGACGCAGGTAGAGTCCGACACCCGCCGCTTCACCTGTCCTGGCCATCCTGTTGAACTCGGTGACTGTTTCTGCGTCCAGAACCTCTGCAAATTTCGCATTCGGACCGCTTTTGACCATCGCTTTTATTGCGGCAGTGGCAATATCGTTGCCATCGCTTTCTCCTAGACTGTGCCGCTGCACATACATATATGTTTGAATGATCGAAAAAAAGTCTCGTGAAAATACCTTATTGACGCCGGACACGAAAGCAAGCACAAATAGAGCTATGAGGATGAGTGCGTGGAACACAAACCAACGCCATCGCGCTACCAAATGAAAACTGGGCAACAAACCCTCTCTCCTAGATCCATACAGAAATAAAGAAGATGGATCGCCTGACACATACGGCAAATCCATCTCGAAACCGATCAAAAGCAGAAGGACACCTCGTTTAATCAGAGCTGTATTTCAATCAGGGTGGCCAGTAGTCGTTGGACTCAGGGTCGGTTCAGCAGTCTGCTGGTAGGCGGTCACGCCTGCCAGACCCAACACGCCAATAGCCAGCACTGCTGCCACGAAACGTTTCATCGTCGTCATCTTTCACCTCCTCTTCGTCATGGAGCCACTTTCAAGCAGGGTGGCCGTAAGCCGTCGGACTCAGGGTTGGTTCAGCAGTCTGCTGGTAGGCGGTCACGCCTGCCAGACCCAACACGCCAATAGCCAGCACTGCTGCCACGAAACGTTTCATCGTCGTCATCTTTCACCTCCTCTTCGTCATGGAGCCAC
>NZ_JAHRBL010000022.1 GCF_019693445.1 Deinococcus aquaedulcis
CTCGGACGTGACCTGGAGCGCTTGCCCTCCACCCTGGTCGGCTTTCACGTCCTTGCCGCCTGCATTCTGCTCTGCAACAACTTGAAGCCTCTTTTTGCATAGCCTTCTTGGCACTCTCTAGCGCGCCCTTCAAGGCATCGTGTGGATGTCGGCTCTGACGTGTCTTCATCGCAGAAATACGCTACAGGAGCCGACTTTTCCCTGGCTATCAAGAGTTTTGACTGGTAGTCAGGATTTTGCCCCCCTTTTCGGAAGGGGGAGAGGGTGAGCAAGAACGCCCCCCAGGAAACAAAGGTCCTGGGGCATGGTGCAGAGGGTGTTCAAGCGACACGAGAAGCCTGTGCTGGAACCTTGGTCTCAGGTACCGAGCCTACTCGCCCCCTCCCGCCATCTGCTCCACAGCTCTGCGAGGCCCCTGCGACAGGGAAGAGTGAAGACAGCATATTTATCCAGCTTGTTGGGCCGACTGCTGAACCTGTCCGCACGAATGGCCGGGCATCGGACCTGAACAGCGCCCAAAGAGAGGGACCATCCAAGTTTGGTGCGGATGGCCCTGCTCTAAACGGCAACCCGTCTTATAGCCCGAACACGCCCCGCTGTTGCGGGTGCACCAGCTCGGTGTATTCGGGGTGGCGCTGAATGTAGGCGGCAATAAAGGGGCACATGGGCACCACCAACTTGCCCTGCGCCCGCACATCATCCAGGGCGCCCCGGGCCAGCTGGCTGCCCAGGCCCTGTCCTTCGTGGCCTTCTTCCACCACCGTGTGGGGCAGCATCACGGCGCCCTCACCGGCCGGGCGGAATTCGGCGTAGCCCAGCACCTCTTCACCCCGGCGCAGTTCGTAGCGGGCGGCCTCGTCATTGCGGATCACTTCGGTCTGTGCGTGGGTCATGGGGTCTCCGTGCGCCCCATCATGCCGGGCGGCCGGGGGTCGGCGCCACGCCTGGAACTCTTTATTCTCTGCGCGCGCAGACATGGCACGATGAAAGGCACCATGCACGATCCATTCTCGCCCACCCCACTGCCGCCCCGATCCGAGCGCCGCGCACAGGGCCGGGCGCTGCGCGCCGTGTTGCCGCGCCGTGCCCACGCCACCTTCGAGGCCCCGGGGGACCGCCCAGACGTTGTTCTCCAGACCCTGCAGGCCGGGGCCAGCGGCTGCCTGCCGCACCTGCTGCCGCTGCGTTTTGGGCGCATGGTGGCCAGCCCCTTTGCCTTTTTTCGCGGCACAGCGGCCCTGATGGCCGCCGATCTGGCCGCCACGGCGGTCACGGGCGAGCGGGTGCAGACCTGCGGCGACGCCCACTGCGCCAACTTTGGCGCCTTTGCCACAGGCGAGCGCAATCTGGTTTTTGACCTGAACGACTTCGACGAAACCCTGCGCGCCCCCTGGGAATGGGACGTGCGGCGCCTCTCGGCCAGTCTGGTGCTCGCCGCGCGCGAGGCAGGCCACAGCGAGGCCGACGCCTGCTTTGCCGCCCGCAGCGGCGCCCGCGCCTACCGCCTGCACCTGCGCGCCTATGCCCGGCAGCCGCATATTGACGTGTGGTATGACCGCATAGACGCCTCTGAGGCCCTGGCCGACATGGCGGCCGACGCCCGCGCCCACGGGCAGGCCATGTTTGCCAAAGCCAGCACCCGCACCCACCTGCACACCCTGAAGAAGCTGGCCGTCCACACCCCCGCCGGCTGGCGCCTGCGCGACGATCCGCCGCTGCTGGTGCACACCAGCGATCCCCAGGCCGAGGCGATGCTGGAGGGCGTGAAAGCGTGCTACCTGGACAGCGTGGCGCCCGACCGCCGCATGCTGCTCTCGCGTTACCACCTGGCCGACTGGGCGCTGAAGGTGACCGGGGTGGGCAGCTGCGGGCGCCGGGTGCTGGTGCTGCTGCTGGCCGCCGACGGCGACGACGTGCTGTTCCTGCAGGTGAAAGAAGCCCGCTCCAGCGTGCTGGAAGCCCACGCCGGGCCCACCGTGGCCAAGAACGCCGCCCACCGCATCGTGCGCGGGCAACAGCTGATGCAGGCGGCCAGCGATCCCTTCCTGGGGTGGTGCTCGGGCGGTGACCACTTTGCCTACGTGCGCCAGCTGCGTGATCTCAAGGGCCGCTTTGAGTTGCAGGCGGTTAGCCCCCGCACCCTGGAAGAGATTGCCGAACTGTGCGGCTGGGCCCTGGCCCGCGCCCACGCCCGCACCGGGGACGCCGTGGCCCTGGGCGCTTACCTGGGCGGCGGCGAGAATTTCGATGAAGCCACCGCCGCTTTTGGGGTCGCCTACGCGGATCAGGCCGAACGCGACCACGCCGCCCTGGCCCGCGCCGTCGCGCGCGGTGACATTGAAACCGAGGCCGACCCGGACGAGGATTGAGAGAAGGGCTTCACAGCGGGCGCCTGTTTCACGTTGGACCAGGGAGGCGGCCCCTTGAGGGTGTTGGCTCCGTTGTGCTCTGGTTCCCTCAGGACCATTCAGGGGGTACCGGAGAATGGCGCTGGGTTTCGCTGCCAGGCCAAGCGGCAGCGAGTCGGGCAGTTGAAGGTGTACAGAGGCGCAGCAAAAGGGGCCAGTCTACAAAATTCACTCTGGAACTGAGCGCCTCTCTCGGCCTGGGCAAAGCCAACCCGGCCTACGAGTCGCCCTCAGCCTTCCGGCACCTCCGGCGTGCCCCCACTGCCGGTAAAACGCTTGGTCAGCCAGCGGTCAAACCGGGCCAGATTCTCGGC
Source organism: Deinococcus aquaedulcis (assembly GCF_019693445.1). Lineage (NCBI taxonomy): Bacteria > Thermotogati > Deinococcota > Deinococci > Deinococcales > Deinococcaceae > Deinococcus > Deinococcus aquaedulcis. The sequence continues at coordinate 2,723 of NZ_JAHRBL010000022.1, forward strand.
CTGCCGCTCGTAGGCGCTCTGAATGGCGCGCAGGCGGCTTTGCAGCGCCTGTAGCCGCTCGTCGTCAATGGGCACGTCAGCCCGCGTCCAGTCGTGGCGGTAGGTGCCGCTGACATCGTGGGTGGCGCGGCGCAGGGCCACCATGTCGCGCGCCTCTTCCAGCGTCATGCCCAGGGCGCGCAGGTCCAGGAGGTCGCGCAGCAGCCGCAGGGCGTACGGCCCGTACAGCGACCGCCCCGAGGCCGTGACCTGGTCAGGGGTCAGCAAGCCCAGTTCTGCGTAGTGCATCACCGTGCGCCGCGTGACGCCGGCCGCGCGCGCCAGTTCGGCGGTGGTGTAAAAAGTGGGGGCGCTCAAGGCACCACCACCACCTTCCCGGTCACCCGGCGTTCCAGCAGGTCGCGCAGGGCGCGTGGTGCTTCGGCCAGCGGGTAGCGCGCGCTGATCAGGGGGCGCACCGTCCCCGCCGCCACCCATTCGGCCAGCTGCGCCAGATGGGCCGTGTTGCCCGCTGGGTCGCGCCGGGCGTACTCGCCCCAGAACACGCCCACCACGCTGGCCCCCTTCAGCAGCGGCAGATTCAGCGGCAGGCGCGGAATCTCGCCGCCCGCAAAGCCCACCACCAGGTAGCGCCCGCCCCAGCCCAGGCTGCGAAACGCGCCCTCGGCCCAGCGGCCCCCCACTGGGTCCAGCACCACGTCTACGCCAGCGCGGCCGGTCAGGGGCCGCAGCGCGTCTTTCAGGTCCTCGGTTTCGTAGTTGATCGTCTCGTCCGCACCGTGGGCCCGCGCCAGGACGAGGCGCTCCTCGCTGCCTGCCGCCGCGATCACCCGCGCGCCCAGCGCCTTGCCAATCATCACGGCCGCCAGCCCCACGCCCCCGGCGGCGCCCAGCACCAGCAGCGTTTCGCCGCGCTGCACCTGCCCCCGGTCCATCAGGGCGTGCATGGCGGTCCCGTAGGCCAGCGGCAGGGTGGCCGCCACCTCAAAGTCCAAATGGTCGGGCAGCGGAAACACGGCCGCCGCCGGGGCCGTCAGGTGGGTGGCAAAGGCGCCGGTGCCGGTAAAGGCCGCCACGCGCTGGCCCACCTCCAGGCCGCGCACCCCCTCGCCCAGCGCCGTGATCACTCCGGCCGCCTCGGCCCCGGGGATAAAGGGCAGCGGCGGGCGCACCTGATACTGGCCCTGCACCATCAGGGCGTCGGGATAATTCACGCTGGCGGCGCGCACCTCCAGCGTCACCTCGCCGGGACCGGGCAGCGGGTCGGGGAGGTCTTGAAGGCTCAGGGCTTCGGGCGGGGCGAAGACAGTGCAGGTCAGGGCGCGCATGGGCAGAACCTCCGTAGGGGTGGCCCCATCTTAACGCAAGCGTTCATAATGGACGTCTACGGACACCCTTCTCTTTTTCCCCAAGGAGCCCTGCCATGCCCCCTGTGCTGAACCGCCGCGACCTGAATTTCCAGCTGTTCGAGGTGCTGGACACCGCCGCCCTGACCACCCGGGCCCGCTTTTCTGGCCACACCCGCGAGGACTACGAGGCGGTGCTGACCCTGGCGGCGGGCGTGGCCGAGCGCCACTTTGCCCCCTATGCCCGCGAGGCCGATGAGCACGAACCTACTGTGCAGGATGGCCGCGTGGTGTTGCCGCCCTCGGCGCAGGCGGCCATGCAGGCGTTCCGGGAAGCGGGCTTTTTCAGCGCCCACCACGATGAAGAATTGGGCGGGCTGGCCCTGCCCTGGGTGGTCACGCAGGCGGCGATGGCGCACTTTCAGGCCGCCAACATCGGGTACAGTGGCTACCCCTTTCTCACCATCGGCAACGCCAACCTGCAGCGGCAATTCGCCTCGCCAGAGCAGCAGCGCCGCTACCTGCAGCCCCTGCTGGAAGGGCGCTGGTTCGGCACGATGGCGCTGTCCGAACCCCAGGCCGGCTCCGGGCTGGCCGATATCGCCACCACCGCCACCCCGCGCAGCGACGGCACCTACGCCATTCGCGGCACCAAGATGTGGATTTCAGGCGGCGAGCACGAACTCGCGGAGAACATCGTGCATCTGGTTCTGGCGCGCATTGCGGGGGGCGAGGCGGGCGTGCGCGGCATCAGCCTCTTTTTGGTGCCGCGCTACCGCCTGCGCCCGGACGGCTCGCCCGGAGAAACCAACCACGTGGTGCTGGCGGGCCTGAACCACAAACTGGGCTACCGGGGCACCGTGAACACGCTGCTGAACTTTGGCGAGGGCGGCGAGACGGTGGGCGAACTGGTGGGGGCGCCGGGGCAGGGGCTGGCGCAGATGTTCCACATGATGAACGAGGCCCGCATTGGCGTGGGGATGGGCGCGGTGATGCTGGGCACGGCCGGTTACCTGCACAGCCTCGCCTACGCCCGCGAGCGCCGGCAGGGGCGCCGCCCGGGCGCGCGCGATCCGCTCTCGCCGCCTGTGCCCATCATCGAACACGCCGACGTGCGCCGGATGCTGCTGCGCCAGAAGGCCACCGTCGAAGGCGGGCTGGCCCTGGGCCTGTACGCCTGCGCACTGGTGGATGATCTGCACACCGGCCTGGAAGAGGAGCGAGCAGACACCGGCCTGCTGCTGGACCTGCTAACCCCCATTGTCAAAAGCTGGCCCAGCCGCCATGTGCAAGAAGCCCTCAGCGACGCCATTCAGGTCATGGGCGGCGCCGGTTACACCCGCGACTTTCCCGTCGAGATGTACTACCGCGACAACCGCCTGAATCCCATCCACGAGGGCACCGAGGGCATTCAGGCCGCCGACCTGCTGGGCCGCAAGCTGACCCAAGCAGGCGGACGCGGCATGGCCGTGCTTCTGGCCCGGATTGAGGCCGACCTGAGCGCCAGTAAGGGGGTAGAAGGCCTGGACGAGATCCGCTCTGGCATGCGCTGGGCGCTGCAGACGGCCACGGGCGCCCTACACCCCCTCCTGGCCCGTGCCGCCGACCTGGGCCCGGAGCGGGTGCTGGCCGGCGCCCACAGCGCCCTGGAACTGCTGGGCGGTGTGGTGGTGGGCTGGATGTGGCTGCGGCAGGCGGTCGCAGCAGCCCGCGCACTCCCCAGTGCCGGGGGCGAGGACGCTGCCTTTTACCGGGGCAAGCTGCAGGCCGCCCGTTTCTTTGCCCTGTATGAACTGCCAGGAATTCGCGTCCACGCCGAGCTTCTGGCCGCCGCTGACCCCACCGCCCTAGACATGTCGCCCGACTGGTTCTGACCACCTGTCGCGCCGTCTCCGGCCGGTTGGGGTAGGGTGAAACCACACGACAATTCAGCGCGGCCTGTGACCGGTTACACCTGTGGCACAGGGCTGAATTTGACGTGCTGGCGCGCCCTGTGCGCCCGGAGGTGACATGACGAACGCCCGTTTGGTGGTCCTCTTGCCTGCGCTGCTGCTGGCTGGCTGCAGCGCTCCGTCTTCTCCCGAGCTGGCGTCCCGTCCAGAAGCGGCCCGTCTGGGCGCGCAATCGGTCCTGACGTGGCAGGCGCTGCGTCAGGGAGACAGTGGCCGCGATGTGGTCACCCTGCAGTACCTGCTGCGCCACCGGGGCCAGACCCTGAGCGTGGACGGCGCCTTTGGTACCGGAACCGACACCGCCGTGCGCAACTTTCAGCGCGCCAATGGCTTGGTGGTGGACGGCATCGTGGGGGGCAACACCTGGGAAAAGCTGATCACCACAGTGCAGCAGGGCGCCAACAACAACGCCGTGCGCGCCGTGCAGGACCAGCTGCGCAGCGGCTACGGCTACAGCGGCGTGACGGTGGACGGCGTTTTCGGCTCTGGCACGAACACGGCCGTGCGCGACTTTCAGAGCAAGCGCGGCCTCAGCGTGGACGGCGTGGTGGGCCTGAACACCTGGCACGCGCTGGTGACGGGCAGCAGTACCGGCGGCACCGGCACCACCGCCAGCCTCGCGCAGCAGATTCTGAACAACGGGCGCATTACGCTGGGCACCAGCAGTTCCACGGTGAACGGCAATCCCCGGCAGAACATCGTGGACACGGCCGCCGGGCGCCTCGCCACGCGCGGCTGCGCCAGCAACGCCAACTGCGGCCTCACGGTGGCGCTCAAGCGCTCCATGCTGCAGGGGCTGGTCAACATGGGCGCGAACAATTCCATGTACATCACGTCCATTGCCGGTGGGGTGCACTCCACCTACTCCGACCACTACGCGGGGCTGGCCCTGGACATTGGCGTCTGGAACGGCGTGAGCCTCAGCACCCCCAACAGCGCCCACACGGCCGCGCGCAACGCCTGCTTGGCGGCGGGCAGCGACCCCTCGCAGACCTTCAACGCCTACTACGATCCGCCCGGTGGACACAGCAACCATGTGCACTGCGCCTGGAATTAGGCTATGACCACCCAGAATGTCCTGACCCGGCGGGGTGTACTGCGCCTGGGGGCCCTGGTGGGCGGCGGCGCCTTTTTGGCCAGCTGCGGCGTGAATGTGGCCAGCCCCGCCCTGCCCCAGAGCCCCCTGAATGCCCTGGCCGTCACCCAGCCCGCTGTGGCGGGCACCTCGGCCTGGGCGGCCCAGCCCCCCAAATCGCCCATCGTGCTGCTCTCGGCACGCCCCACGCGGATCATCGTGCATCACACCGCCAGCGCCAACACCGCAGACCTCTCGCGCACGCAGGCCTACAGTCTGGCCCGCTCCATTCAGCAGAGCCATTTCTCGCGCGGCTGGATTGATTCGGGGCAGCAGTTCACCATCAGCCGGGGCGGGTACGTGCTCGAAGGCCGCCACCGCAGCCTCGAAGCCGCCCAAGGCGGGCAGCAGCATGTGCAGGGTGCGCACTGCGACGGCTTCAACGACGTCTCGGTGGGCATTGAAAACGAGGGCACGTACATGACCGTCTCGCCCCCGGGCGGGCAGTACAGCGCCCTGGTCAGCCTGTGCGCGTGGCTGTGCCAGCAGTACGGCATTCCCGCCACCGAGCTGTACGGCCACCGAGACTTCAACAACACCGATTGCCCCGGCGACGTGCTGTACGCCAAGCTGCCGCAGCTGCGCGCCGATGTGGCGGCTCGCCTGGGCGTGACGGTACGCATCTGGCCTACCACCCGCGCCCCCATGACGGGCGAGCGGGTGCGCAGTGCCCAGCGCCTGCTGGTGGCCGCCGGTCAGACCCTGACCCCTGACGGCAGTTACGGCAGCGGCACCGCCAGCGCGGTGCGGGCCTTTCAGAGCAGTGTGGGCCTCACCCCTGACAGCGTGATTGGCTCGGCCACCTGGGAGCGCCTGATCCGCACGGTGCGCCGGGGCGACACGGGCCCAGCGGTGCAGGCCGCGCAGGGGCAACTGGCGGCGCGCGGCTACAGCGTGGCAGTGGATGGCGTCTTCGGGGCTGGCACCGAGACCGCTGTTCGCAACTTCCAGACCAGCCGCAGCCTGAGTGCCGACGGCGTGGTGGGCCCCAATACCTGGCACGCCCTGCAGAGTTAGCCGCAGGCCATGACAACAGCCGCCCGGGCTTTTCTGCCCGGGCGGTTGCTTGGTGAGGCCGTTGAAATTTAGCTGGGCTTGTAGCCGCAGCTCAGGCTGCCCAGGTACAGGGCGTCGCGGTGCTCGCGCTGGCCGCCGCCGTTCTTGTGCTCGTGCGCCAGGTGCGCTTCCAGGGCCGCCACCGAGATGCTGATGACCACATAGGCGTTGTTGTCCACCGCACTGGTGGCGTGGCAGACCAGCACCTTGTTGTCGTGCCCCTCGTAGGATCCGCCGTTGCCGCGCAGGTAGCCAGGCATCACTTCCTTGACCACCACCCCCGAGGGCAGGGTCACCGGGTCATTGGCGCCGGCCGAGGCCAGTGAGGCGGTCGCCAGCAAGCCGAGCATCAGTGCAAATCGCTTCATCGTTCCTCCGTGCGCAGGTTGAGTCCACGCTGCGCTTAGTGTGCCTAAGTGTAAAGTTTTTCACTTCATTCGTGAAGCCGCCCGCTGGGGGAGGGACGTCTCTTTGTGCTCCTGGCCGGCAAAGTGGAACACGTTTGACGCCAGGTGCTATGCGCAGCCAAGGATGGCGAGGGGAGTGCGCAAGACGGGCTTAAGCGTGCGAAGGTGGAAAACGCTCTCTGCAGGTGGGCAAGAAAGCTTGTCTCCCCGAGTTTGTTTTGCAGGCTTGATCAGCGGAAGCAGTGGCGAAGCAGCGAAAATCAAACAGCTGCGCCAATCCACCTATCCCGCCTGGGTGAAACAGCGAATAGAGGCGGGGCACTCTGTCCCGGCATACTGCCCTTCGCCCGGTAGTGAGAGCGGCGGTTCCTTCGACTCCGGATCGAGTGGTCACGGGTTCGAGTCCCGTCACCTGGCAACAGGTGTAGCTCAGCTGGTTAGAGCACTTTGTGTCCCGCCGCGACATGTTCTCCGGGCGTCCAATCCCGCCAGTGGGCAGTGAATTCTCCGGTTCCTTCTTCGGAAAAGAAACCGCACCGGGGAAACAATGTTCTCCCACTGGCCTTTTTCTGTACTGCCATGACGAAGGAGGTCATGCCCATGGGTTTCCTCAACCGCAAAAAGAACCGCGCACCTTCGCCGCATCTCAACTTCATGGGCGGCCCATCCTACGACATCACCGATCCGCTTCAGACCTTGCGGGTCACGGCCGCCAGCTGCTTTTTCGGTGAGCCGATGTATTACGCGCGGGACGTGAAGGACACCCGGCCGCAGCGTCCGCACCGGGGCCGCCTGAATGACCTGCACCTCGCGCACCTGCAGGCCACCCTGGGCGCCCTTGATCCTGGCGAGAACCGCACCCTGACGCCCGCGCAGCGCCTGGAACGCGCGATAGACGCGGCCCTGGACGCCGACCCGGCTGGCACCCTGGCTCTGGCTGCTGAACTGCGTGGTGAATGGAACATCCGCGTGACGCCGCAGGTCATCCTGGTGCGCGCAGCCAACCACGCTGCTGTGCGGGGCACGGGCCTGATCCGCGAGCACGCGCCTGGAATCATCCGCCGGCCCGACGAGCCCGCCACAGGGCTGGCCTATCAGCTGAGCGCCTACGGCAAGCCGATTCCCAACAGCCTGAAAAAGGCCTGGAAGCGTGCGCTGGAACAGGTACCTGCCTCTGCCCTGGCGAAGTACCGCCTGGAAGGGCGTGACGTGAAGACCCTGGACGTGGTGAACCTGGTGCATGCGTTCAGCCCGGCGATTGACGGCCTGATGCGCGGCACAGCCAAACTGGAGGGAGAGACCTGGGAGAGCCTGATCAGCGCCAAGGGCAGCGGCCAGCCGCAGTGGACAGAGGCAGTGCAGGTCATGGGTCACATGGCCCTGCTGCGGAACCTGCGCAATCTGGTCAAGCACGGCGTCGCGCCGGAGCTGTTCACGGAGAAGCTCGTGGCGGGCGCGGCCAGGGGCAAGCAGCTCCCTTTCCGCTACTACAGCGCCTACCGGGCGGTGAAGGAAGCCAGTGCGCCGCATGCGGTGCTGACCGCCGTTGAGGACGCCCTGGAAGTCAGCCTGGGCGAACTGCCGCACTTTCCCGGCCGGGTGATGAGCCTATGTGACAACAGTGGCAGCGCGCAGGGCACGGCGACGTCCAGCATGGGCCAGATGCAGGTCAGCACCATTGCGAACCTCAGCGCGGTGCTCACGGCGCGCCGGGCGGACGAGGGGCATGTGGGTGTGTTCGGGGACCGTCTGGAGACCTTCCGGGTCCAGGGCCGGGTCATGCCAAACCTGGAGCGGGCCGAGCGTCTGGCCCAGACCATCGGGGGCGCGACTGAAAACGGCATCTGGCTCTTCTGGGACCGGGCGATCCGCGAGCGGCAGCACTGGGATCATGTGTTCGTGTACAGCGACATGCAGGCCGGGCACGGGGGCCTGTACGGCACAGATGTAGGGGCTTATAAGGCCTATGTCTGGCCCGGCGGCGGGCACTACATTGACGTGCCGAAGTTGATCCAGACTTACCGCGAGCAGGTGAACCCCCAGGTGATGGTCTACCTCGTGCAGGTGGCAGGGTACAGCGACACCATCGTTCCAGAGACCTACCGGGGCACGTTCATCCTGGGCGGGTGGGGCGACGGCCTCCTGCGGTACGCCCACGCCATGAGTCAGCAGTTCAGAGCTTAAAAGGCGCCCCACGCAGGGCGCTTTTTCGTTGATCTTCCTGGCATCCGCCCTGTGACCGCGCTGGACGCTGCGGTCGCGCAGACGTCAGGCAACTCGCTCGCGCCGGGTCCCTGTTCAAGAAAGGCAAAACCTCATCCGCAGTCTTTCATGCTATGTTTTTTAAAGCAGTTTACGGATTGACTGCTCTGCGTCATCGGCCCGGTTCGAGGAGGCCCCATGTTCACCTTTTTCCGTCGTCACGCTCTTCGCAAGCAACCCTTTCCCGCCGCATGGCTGGAGGTGCTGCAGCGCCGCCTGCCCTGGTACCACCGCCTTCCCCCTGAACTGCAACGGCGCCTGCAGGGCCGTATTCAGATTTTCCTGGCAGAAAAGACCTTTGAAGGCTGCGGCGGCCTGGAGGTCACCGACACCATGCGCGTGATCGTCGCGGCGCAGGCCTGCCGGCTGGAACTGCATCACGACCCCAGCCATTTCCCGCACTGCACCACGATCTACCTCTATCCCGATGCGTTTGTGTCCACCGTCACCCAGGTGCTGCCCGGCGGCGTGATTGACGAGGTGCCGACCGTGCGCATCGGTGAATCGTGGCACCGGGGCAGCGTGGTGCTGGCGTGGCGTGCGGTGGAAGCCAGCACCTGGGCTGCCTGGACCGGGCGGAACGTCGTGCTGCACGAATTTGCCCATCAGCTCGACAGTGGCAGCGGCGCGGTGGACGGCGCCCCGGCGCTGCGCAACAGCGCCGCCTACACCCGCTGGGCGCAGGTGGTGAACCGCGCCCTGACCCGACTGCGCGCCCACCTGGCCTGGGGCGAAGCCCCCATTGACCCGTACGCCGCGCAGAACCCAGCCGAATTCTTTGCCGTGACCACCGAACTGTACTTTGAAGCCCCGCAGCTTCTGCGCGCCTTTGACCCGGCGCTGCACCAACTGCTGGAAGACTATTACGGTGCCTTGTCCCACGCAGGTGCAGAGGCTGCCTGATCAGGATTCGGGTTCACCAGTTCTTCCATCACTGATGAACCCGAACGGAGGGGCTCGCAGAGCTGTGCAGCAGAGAAGGAACAACGGTGACGGAGAGGCGTGGAAGCACCGAGACGAAGCGGAGAGGCTGCAACGGATGATCCGGAATCTGTATAAGACAGTTGGCGCTGCCTGGAATGGCGGCCAGTTTCACTTTGGGCCCCAGAAGCATCCCCTCAACTTTTCTCCTGCCACGGCTGTCGTGGGCACTCATTTTGTTCGCCCAGAGCAAACTTCCGACGACCCTGAGTTCCGCTCTCAGAGGGCAGCCCAGCGCGGCGTCATGCTCTCGACTGGGCGGTCAAACAACCCTGGTTGGGCCGCGTGGTTGAACACCTGCTGAAAATCTTCCGGAGTCAGGCCCTTGCGCAGCCGGGCGGCGTAGGTGCTGACCAGCGCCGCCGCGTAATACCGCACGTCGTAATCGTGGCCGTGCGGATTCACGTCCAGGGGTGTGAGACCGTGCCCCTGGCGGTGATACAGGGTCACGCGCTCGCCAGCCGTCCAGGCGCGGCCCAGGTTGCACAGCGCTTCGTACGCCACCTCGCGGCGCGCCGCGCGCGTGTGGGCGTACTGCTCGGGTGATTTGGTCAGGCGCATCCGGCTGGCCACGTCGGCGTTGGTACAGGTGCGTGTTTCCAGCGCGTGGAGGGTGTCCAGGTACGTCTGCCGCACCCCTGCCACGTCACCGGACAGCAGGCACCGCAGCGCCCTCTGCAAGAAGGTCCGCCCGTACGCTTCGGTGCGGCTGGATTCGAACGCGGCGCCCCGCACTTCCAGGCGGCCATCGTGCCGGAGCAGCACATAGTTTTTCATCTCGTGACTCAGCATCGCCTGTGCCCGGCCATCGAACTCCAGCGAGATGCCGTCCGGCAGCGCCGCGTCCACCGCCGCGATCAGCTGCCGCTCCTGCGCTTCGGTCCAGGCGCCCGGCGTGGCGAAGAACACCCCGTCGGTGTCCGCTTCGATCAGGGTGACGCCCCGGGTCTGCAGGGCCTGCACCACCCCGCCCAGCAGGTCGCGCCCCCGGGCGGTGATGCGGTCGGCGGCGGCCGCGTCGGCAAAGAGCGCCATACGTCCGGCCCCCAGGTACCCGTACCCGGAGTTCACCACGAGTTTCATCGCGCTCTGCATGGCCTCGTGCTCGCCCCGGTCACCGCGCCGGGCGGCCGTCTTGTGGTGGAGCCGCAGCGCGGTCAGATGGTCCATCAGGTGCAGGAACACGCCCAGGGGATCACTCGCCGGGCCGATGCGGTCGTGGCGAATGATGCTGGGGTACATGCTGGCCACATCCGCTTTCACCACGTGCGGCAGCACCCCTTCGGCATACAGATGCACGGCGCCGCCCTGGTGAGGGCGGGTAGGCCGCGCCGGCGGGCCGGGCAGCGCGTGGCCAGCATGCAGGTACGCCCGGATGAGCATGGGTTCCAGCATGCCGGTGGCGGTGCCAGCGTACGGCAAGCGGTGGTAGGGTCGCGGCGCCATCTGCGCCAGCGCAAACGCGGGGGCCAGCACCCGCCGGGCCAGCGCGTCCACTTCCTCCACGTCCTGCAGCGCGTAGCGCCGCACCCGCGCCGGATCGGTCTGATACGTCTGCGCCACCAGCGCCCCTTCCAGGTACACGCGGTCCGGCGGGGCCAGCCCCAGGTGCTGCGAGACCGCCTTCAGGCCCATGCTGGGCAGGTCAAGGCGGCGCACAGCGTCCAGCGTGTCCACGATCTCGCGCCCGGCGCAGGCCCAGTGGGGCGAACTGCGGCCGTCCTGCACGGGCCACAGCCCGGCCGGCCCTCCTGGGCGGCTGAAGTTGAGGGGCAGTCCATGGGCCTGCGCGCGGCCCATGAGGAAGGGCAGGTCGAAGCGCATGATGTTGTGGTTCTCAATGACATCCGGGTTGCGTGCGGCCACCAGTTGCAACAGCGCCCGGATCAGGGCAGGCTCGTCCTCCGGTTGCGGGGCTTCGAGAATTTGCTCAAAGCCGAGGTTGTCCCGCACCGCCACTATGAAGATGCGGCCCGTGTCCGGCGTGAGGCTGGTGGTCTCCAGATCAAACTGCAGGCGGTGCACATCATCGAAAGTCAGGCCCTTGAAGTAGGTGCGGCCGGACGCCATCAGGTACTGCTCGGCCGGGCCCACACTGACGTACTCCGGCAGGTCGTGCAGGCTCGTGACGCGCTGGCCCAGCCGCCGCTGGGCGCCGGTCAGGACGGCTTGCCGTAGGGCCCGGCCGTCCTGGGCACTCAGCAGGTAACGCAACGTGCCCGGGCCGCCCGGCAGTTCACGTGCACTGAATGGCGCGGCGTCATCGCCCAGTCGGTGGCCCAGATGCTCGACGTCCGCGAGGTCACGGGCGAACAGCCAGGGGCGGAAACGGGCCCGCTCCAGCGTCACCTGTTCCCCCACGCGGCGCCAGACCAGCGCGCGGCCAGACAGGTCCGCGTGCACCGACACGATCCCCGGCATTGGGTCGTGCCCGAACACCACCGGGTCCAGGTCAGGGGCAACGGATTGAGGGCTCATCGGTGACGTGCTCCTGTTGCCTGGAAATCCCGCGCCCTCAACGGGTCCCGCGCCCATCCACGACGCGCTGCAGTTTGCCGCCCTGGCTGCGGGGCAGGCTGCCCACCTCGCACAGTTCGCACTCGATGGTCACCCCCACCTGCGCTTTGACGAGGCGGATGACTTCAAGCCGCAGGGCGTGGTCCAGCCGTGTGCTTTCTACCCGCAGTAGCAACTCGTCCAGGCTGCCGCTCCGGGACAGCACCAGCTGATAGTGGGGGCTCAGCTCCGTCAGGTGGGCCAAGACCGCCTCAATCTGGGTGGGGTACACGTTCACGCCGCGCAGAATCATCATGTCGTCGCTGCGGCCGCGAATGCGGTCCATGCGGCGCATCGTGCGCCCGGTCTGGTTCTCACCCGGCAGCAGGCGGGTGATGTCGCCCGTCCAGTAGCGTAGAAGCGGCATGGCCGTGCGGGACAGGCTCGTCAGAATCAGCACGCCGTACTCCCCGTCCGGCAGGTTCTCCCCGGTGGCCGGGTCCACGATCTCCGGGTAGAAGTGATCCTCCCACAGGTAGGCGCCCGCCTGTTCCTGTGCGTCCTCGCAGCTCACGCCTGGGCCGATGATCTCGGACAGGCCGTAGATGTTGGTGGCACGCAGGCCCAGGCGCGTCTGCACGTCCTCCCGCATGGTCTCTGACCAGGGTTCGGCGCCCAGAACCGCATACTGCAGGCTGATGGTCTCGGGCGTGTGGCCGCGACGCGCGAGGGCGTCGGCCAGCACCAACGCGTAACTGGGCGTGCACGCGATGACCTCCGGCTCCAGGTCCTCGATCAGCTGCACCTGACGCTCCGTGCCGCCGCCCGACACGGGAATGAGCCCCAGCCCCAGCCGCTCCCCGCCGGCGTGGGCGCCCAGGCCGCCAGTAAACAGCCCGTATCCGTACGCGTTGTGAAAGAGCATGCCGGGCCGGGCCCCCCCCGCGTATAGGCTGCGGGCCACCACTTCAGCGAAGACGTCCAGGTCGTTCTCGTCGTACCCCACCACCGTCGGCTTGCCGCTGGTGCCGCTGGACGCATGCACGCGCCGCAGTTGCGCGCGGTCCGCCGCGCACAGGCCAAAGGGGTAGTGGTCCCGCAGGTCGCTTTTGCGCGTGAAGGGAAAGCGGCGCAGGTCATTCAGCGAGGTCAGGTCGCTGGGGCTCAGGCCGGCATGGGCAAACTTCTCCTGATAGGCGGGCACGCGCTCGTCCAGGCGCGCGACTGTGGCCTGCAGGCGGTCCAGCTGCAGGGCGCGCAGGGCCGGGAGGGGCATGGCTTCGGCGGACGGGTTGAACATCGAACTTCCTCCCTGGAGGATGGGCGGTGGGGGTCAACAGGTGCACGTTCGTCCCCACCAGAATGCCTGAATGGAAAAAGGCCCGCGCGCACCACATGGAGCTGTGTGTGGCTGAACAGCGGCCCCAGATGAGGCGCAGTGGGGCGGCATCGTGCAGCCGGGGCAGGTCAGCCTGACCCACGAGCCCCACAGGACCGCGCGACGACGCCTGAGCAAAAGGTCATCCCCCTCCCTACAACCCCCCTACTCGCGGCGCCACCACCGCCCGCCGAACACATGCAGCACCAGCCCGGCAAAGACCAGTGCGGCGCCCAGCGCCTTGCCCGGCGGAAACGCTTCCTGGTAGGCCAGGGCGCTGGCGATCAGCCCAAAGACCGGCACCAGCAGTGACAGGGGCGCCACACGGGCCGCGCCGTGCCGCTGAATCAGCGCGGCCCAGACCCCGAATCCCAGCACGGTGTTCGCCAGCCCCATGAACAGCACGGCGGCCCAGAAGCCAGCGCCGCTGTGCGTAAAGGTATGGGCCACCGCGTCCCAACCGCTGGTAAACCCGGCCAGCAGCGCCAGTGGCACAGGCGGAATTAGGGCGCTCCAGATCACCAGCGAGAACATGTTCACGTCGCCGGATGCCCGGACCAGCAGGTTGCTGACCGCCCAGCCCAGCGCGGCCAGCAGCGTCAGCAGCAGGCTCAGCAGCGTGAGGTCCCCGCCGGACAGCGCCCCGATCACGCCCATGCCACTGAACGCCAGGATGATGCCCAGCACCTGCCACGGCTGCACGCGCTCGCCCAGCACGCGCGCGGCCAGCAGCGCCGTGAAGAAGGCCTGCATCTGCATCAGCAGGGAACCCAGCCCGGCGCTCATGCCCAGCTGAATGGCGAGGTACAGCAGCCCGAACTGCACCACGCCCACCGCCAGTCCGTACCCCCACAGCAGGCGAGCCGACAGGCGCGGCCGGGGCACGAAAAACACGGCCGGCAGGGCCGCCACCAGAAAGCGCAGGGCCGCGACCAGCAGCGGTGGGGCGTCCGCGACACTCCACTTGATCACGATGAAGTTCACGCCCCAGATGCCGGTAATCAGCAGCGCCAGCAGCAACGCACGGGTGTTCAGGGGAGCAGGCACACCCGTCATGCGCGGGAGTATACGCCCCGCTTCTGGTCGCTTCGTCCAGCCTGATAGAACGTGACCCGCTCTGGGCAACAGGGCCAAATCAAGGCGCCGCACACCCACGGCGAGAGCGGCCCAGGGTGTGCTCTTGGTTACCCGCAGGCAGGACCGCGTTCACAGTGACGCCGCGCCGGCAGCAGGATGACGCTGGCTGACACCCATCCGCCTCAAGGCACCCACGGGCCGCAGACATGCTGATGTGTGCCTCTGGTGGGCAGAGACCAACGTTGATCTCCAGAATTCATTTGCCTAAGCTGCCCCAGATGCTTCCCGATTCCTCGGCCACTGCACGCGCGCTCCTTGATGCCTATGACGCCCAGCTTCGGGAAGAGGCCGAGATGGGGTCGGCGACGGAGGTGGACCGCTATGGGCCGCTGTGGCGCGGGAAGTTCGGAGCACGGGGCTTTGTGTCGTACCGCGATCTGGGGGGCCTGAGCGGCGCCGCGCTCGACGACCTTATTGCCCAGACGATTGACCATTACGCCAGAGACGAGCGCGTCACGTCCTTTGAGTGGAAGACGCGGGGGCACGACGTGCCGGCTGATCTTCCTGAACGGCTTCTGGCGCACGGTTTTCAGGCCGAAGAGGCGGAAACCGTGATGCTGGGCGAGGCGCAGCGGCTGGCGGTGGACGTGCCTCTGGCGCCCGGCGTGCAGCTGCGGCGCATTGATGATCAGGCGGACCCGCTGCCGGATCTGAGGCGGGCGGCGGCGGTGCAGGAACGGGCGTTCGGCTTTCCGTTCGGCGTGGACGACTTCGTGCAGCGGCTGGAGAGCAAGCGCGGCCTGATCGAGATCTGGGTGGCCGAAGTGCAGGGTGAGGTGGTCTGTACAGGGCGCCTGGAAGTGGTGCCGGGCACGGACTTCGCGGGCATCTGGGGCGGCGGCACGGTGCCGCAGTGGCGGGGGCAGGGCATCTACCGGGCCCTCACCGCCGAGCGGGCAAAGTCGGCCGTGGCGCGCGGCGTGCGTTTTTTACACAGCGATTCCACGGCCTTTTCGCGGCCGATCCTGCAGCGCAGCGGGCTGCTGCCGGTCACCACCACGACCCCGTATATCTGGTCCCGCGAGGCAACCCGGTAAGAACCGGGAATGCCACTGGCCCTCAGCGGGCAGGGCTGGAAGATGTAGGCAGCGCGGCGGCGCAGTGGTCAATGCGGTCGGCGAGGTGGCGCAGGGCGGCGGCCAGCTGGGCCCGGGGGCCCGGTTGCCGCAGGCGGCGCCGGATCTCAGCTTCGGCGAGGTGCTGGGCCATGCGGTTCTCGTAGGCCTCGTGGGTGGGCGCATGCAGCTGAAGGAACATGTAGTCGTTCATGAGGTCTCCTGTGGGTCTGCGGTGGCGTTGAGGTAAGGGGCGAGGTGGGCCTGTAGCGCCTGAAAGCCCTGGTGGCCCAGGCTGTAGTACACCGTGGTGCCTTTTTTCTCGGCGGTGACAAGCCCCGCATCAACCAGAATTTTCATGTGGTGGCTGATGGTGGGTTGGCTCACGCCAAGCCGCTGGCTGATGCTGCCGGCAAAGCATTCGCCGCGCCGCCGGGCTTCTGCGGCCAGCAGCAGCACCTCGAGAATCTGTTGACGGGTGGGGTCGGCGAGGGCGCGGAGGACGTCGTGGTGAACAGCAGGACTCACACCATCAATGTACATCTAAATAGATGGATGTCAATATAGATAAGCGTAGATGCTTAGGGCCTGAGGACGGCCTGTACGCCGCGCATGGGGATGAGCCCTCTATGGACCTCGCTGCCTTTTTGGTCAGGTTCAGCAGGCCCCCACGTTTGCGGGCTGAAGCCCTGCCCTTTGCCGGCCAGAAGACAGGCGCTGCGCTCACGACAAGCCCACTGGCCTTCCGCCGAGACAGGGGCTGGCAGGTGTTCTGATGAACCGCTCAAGCGCCGTGTAGAGAGGCAGTCTCCGCTTCTGGAAGACAGTTTCCGGCTGTGCGTTTCCCTCAGCGCCATGGGCCCTGTCCGGTAGTCAGGGCCGACTGCGCGGCTTTCTCTGCTGGCACGGACTGCCCTGCGCTCGGTGGGGCCTGCCCCGCCAAGCTCCAGGGCGTCGGCTCAGGGCCGGGCGTCCCCGGAAAGCGGATACAGGACCAGCGAAACCGGCAGAAACGACCCGCCTGCCGGTAGAAAGGACAGCCGGACGGTGCGGGCGGCGCTGCGCCACAGCAGCAGCGGCTGGTCTCCATTGGTCAGGACGCCAGAGCCCGGAATGCGAAGCACCTGCCGGTCCAGGCCGTCGTCGAGCACCACGCCGCCCCGGTATACCCCGCCGCGCGGCGCAAAGGCAATCACCACGCTGTTGCCCGGCACCGTGTTCTCAACGGTGAGTTCATACAGCAGGCCGTAGTTGCCGCTCAGGCGCTGGGGCGTGCCGGTCAGCGCGTCGGTGCCGAGCAGCGGCAGATCGCTGACTGCGTCGCCCAGCGGCACCTGTACGGGCGCCCCGCCTACCGGCACGGTCAGGCGCCGCACCGCCTGGGGAAAGGTGCCGCGCTGGTGTTTGCCGTCTGGGGGGAGCACCGGCAGCGCGGCCAGGGTATCGTTGGTCGGCTGCCGCCCGTCTTCCAGCATCACCACGCTGATTTCGGCTTCGCCGCTGATGTTCAGATCAAGCAAGGCGGTGGCGCCCTGCTCGGGCGTCAGCAGCGGGCTGATGTACAGCGCCGTGGGCGCCTGGGGGTCCAGCAGCTGGCGGGCACGGCCTGCGCTGGTCAGGAAGTCCAGCACGCTCACCTGGCCCAGCACACTCTCCAGGCGGGTGCCTCCGGCGCTGCCTTCACGCTGCACCTCCACCGATGTGTTGGCGGTCGTGGGCCGGGCCAGCACGAACAGCCGCGCCGGTCTGGGCAGCCGGTTGAGGTGGTAGGCCACCACCCGCACCCGCCCGGCCGCGCGGTCCCGGTACAGCACGCCACTTTGCGTGGGCGCTTCGGGGGAGTCGCTGAACAGCAGGGGAAACGAGGGGCCCGGCGTCATGGTGGCTGCCGCAGCCGGATAGGCGGGATTGCGGGTATCCGCAAACGTTGCGCCGACCGGCGTATGCCGCAGCGCGAACGACAGGGGCGTGTTGACCGGGGCGCCTTCCACCCGGATGGTGCGCGTGTAGGGCGCACTGACCATGCCCTTCGTGTTCGTCACCATCAGGGTGATCTGGTGCTCGCCCGGGGTAAAGAACACGTCCTGCTGGCCCTCCCACTTCCGCGCCAGATTCAGGCCGTCCGGGTCGAACGAGAAATCGGTGTAGGTGACCCGTTCGCCCGGAGCGTACACCGCCTTGTTGGTGGCAAAGCGCGCTTCTGGGCGCCCGCCGGCTGGCGCGGGCACCGTCGCCCCCTGGGCCGGAGGCGCGGCCGGCTGGGGGGCAGGCACGGGCACTGACCCGGTTGGCCGCGAGAACACCAGAACGCCCCCGGCCTGAACGGTGAGCGGGGCATCGAGGGCATACGCGAGCAGCCGGGCCTCCACCAGGGGGTCGCCGCCCGGGGTCAGGACGAGTTTGCCGGCGTAGGGCACCCCGTCAATCGTCATGCTGCGGTTGCTTGTCTGCACCACCAAGCGGCCGGCCTGAAAGAGGGTGCCGCTGACCTGGGCGGGCCGGCCCAGCAGGGCCGCCGTTTCCTGCAGCGGCACGAGCAGGGCGCCGTCCACCACCTGGGCGGGGGTCCGTAGCACCCGGCGCTGCCCGTCCACCGTCACCTCGCCGGCCGGCGAGATCAGAACAGGACTGGCGCTGGCGGGGCCCAGCAGGGCCAGCAGCAGGGCGACTTGAATCAGACGGGCAAAGGTCACACGGCCAAGTATGGAGAGGCGCCTGGGCAACTTTCTGCACAGGGGCAGGCCGGTCTTCATGGTTTATTGAGCGTTGAGGGCCCCTGGCAGTGGAGGCGTGGGCCGGATGATGAAACGGCTGAGCGGCGTGCGGATCGCCGCCAGTGCGCAAGACAGCGGCGCCCTGACTCTGGGGTGCTGGCGCCGTTTCTTTCAGTGACCGGGGATGCTCCCGCGCGGCCAGAGCCCGGCCCACCAGCGGTGCGCAGCGTGGGTGCCCGTGACGCTGTTTCAGCCCGCCCCGGCCGGATGGCGCCGGGGCCTTACTGTCTGCCCGTCTGTGTCTCTCCATATCCGCTTGTAGGGCGCTGCCGTCCTGGGCCCAGTGCGCCGCCCCGTTTCCCCAAAATTCAGCCTGCCTGGCGCTCATTGGTGGGAAACTGTGTCCAGCGGGTGGACAGGAGCGCGCACCCCTCTCAACCGCGACCCCCAGCGATGCGCGCGGCGTCGGGTGTGTGTGCGAGGCGGCGCATGGCGACAGTCCCCAGCAGCGGGCCGGCCGCCAGCACCGCAAAGACCAACGGCCAGCCTCCCCAGCGCACCAGCACAGGCACGAGCGCAATACTGGCCGCCGTCAGGGTGAAGCCCAGGGCCAGTTGCGCAGTCAGGGCTGTTCCGACGTACGCTGGGTCGGCAATCTCGCTGACGATGGTGGAGAACTGCGCGGAATCCGCGATGATCCAGAAGCCCCACAGCAGGCTGAGGGCAAGCACCACCCCCGGCGCTGCGTCCGCCAGTGCGGCCAGCGCCAGGGCACAGGCCCCAGAAAGGCCCATGGCGAGTGTGGTCAGTCGGGTGCGGCCCCAGCGGTCTCCCAGCAGGCCGCCCACCCAGCATCCCACGGCGCCTACCCCCACGACCGCAAAGGTGGCCAGGGCGGCGCCCCGCATCGGATCAGCGGCTCCGGCCGTCCTCAACACCCCGCCAAAAAAGGCGGCAAACCACGCCCACATGGCATACAACTCCCACATGTGCCCCAGGTAGCCCAGCGTCGTGAGGCCCACGCCGCGCCCGGTCAGCACCCGCCAGGCCCGGCTGGGCTGAAAAGGCGGCGCAGGCACACGGTGCGGACCGTCCCCCACCCGCGCCGCGATCACTCCGCCGAGCGCCGCCAGTCCGCTGGTGGCCAGAATCACGCTGCGCCAGTCCGCGCCCCCCAGGCCGTTGATGAGGTGCGGCAGGGCTGACCCCAGTGTCAGCGCCCCCACCATGATGCCCAGCGCGGTCCCGCGCCCAGTGCGGAACCAGGCCGACATCGCCTTGAGGGCCGGAGGATAAACCAGAGCGAGTGCCGCGCCGGTGAGCGCCCGTAGGCCGGCCGCCGGTGCCGGCCCGCCGGCCCACAGCAGGCCCAGGTTGGCGCCAGCAGCCAGCAGCGTGCCGGTCAGGATCAGCTGCCGTGGCGGCACACGGTCCGCGAGGTTCAGGGCGGCGCTGAGCACAGCGCCCACCACGAAGCCCAGTTGGACCGCCAGGGTGAGCCCCGACGCGGCAGCGTCCGTCAGTCCCCAGACCGCGCGCAGTTGTGGCAGCACCGCCGCCGCCGAGAACCAAGGCGCCATGCCAAGAACAACCGCCAATGCCAGCGCCGCCAGCGCGGACCAGCGCCCGGCGGCTTCCGGGAAGGATGGGGCCATGAGGCGCAGGATAGGGGACAGGGCGAACAGCTGGGCCCCCACCAGACCGGGTTGAAGGGGCAGGGGTCGCCCAACCACAGATGGCTGGGCCCAGAAGCGCGGCCAGGGCCTGAACGCCGCCTGCTGTGCAGCCCCGGCGTTGCCCCCGGCACGTGGGAGAGCACCGCCCTGCTTCGCGGTAGTGTGGGGCCGATCTGCCCGGCTGGCACGGGGCCACGGCCAAGCTCCCATGACCTCTTCTCTGCTCGACGTGACTTAACGCCGGCCCACACCCAGACGGGACGGGGGCTCACGCCCACATCTTGAGGCGGCGCTGAGTGCAGGGCTGACCAGGAAACTGATTCTTCTTTCTGCGCCCGCAGGGTATGGCAAAATCACCCTGACCAGTGCCTGGGCCGCGGCGCTGGCGCTGCCGGTGGCGTGGCTGTCCCTGGAACCTGCTGACAACGACCCCGCCCGGTTTGTTCGGCGCCATGCTGCGGCTTTTCAGGTACCGGTCTTCGACGCGGCGCTGCACAATCTCCCGGAGGTCCTGACCTGCTCGTCCCCGGAAAACGCCGTCGCCGCCCTGTGGCGCGCCCTGGGATGGCAGGGATCGCCCACCGTGCTGGTGCTGCACGACTACCACGTGATTCAGGCCGGACCGGTGCATCACCTGCTCACAGCGCTTCTTGGGGCCTACCGGCCTCACCTGCACCTCGTCATCGTCACCTGGGAGGACCCGCCTCTGCCCCTGGCGCGCCTGCGGGCCCAGGGGGACCTGCTAGAGGTGCGCGCCGCCGAGTTGCGGTTTTCGTAGGCTAAGGTGGCCGCATTTCTGAACGGCGTCATGGCCCTGGACCTGACCCCCACGCAGGTGATGGCCCTGGAGGCGCGCACGGAAGGGTGGCCCGCCGGCCTGCGGCTCGCGGCCCAGGCCCTGCGCACTCAGGCTGACCGCGACCGCTTTATCCAGTCGTTTTCCGGCGGTGACCGCCTGGTGCGGGACTACTTCGCCCAGGAGGTGCTCCAGGCGTAGCCTGAAGCGCTGCGCCAGTTTCTGCTTCACACCTCGGTGCTGGCGCGGCTGGATGGAGCGCTGTGCGACGCGGTGACGGGGCAGGCTGGCAGTCAGGCGCAGCTGGAGACGCTGGCCCGGCGGCACGTTTTTCTGGTTTCCTTGGAGGGGACGCGCCAGGAATACCGGGCTCACCCCCTGTGGGCCGAGGCGCTGCGGGCGCAGTTCGCGGCGGAGCAGCCGGGCGCGCTGCCCCTGCTGCACACCCGCGCCAGCCAATGGTTCGAGGAGCGCGGCATGGCAGCCGAGGCCATCCGCCACGCCCTAGCCGACCAGGGCGTGGCGCGGGCAGCCGATCTGATTGAGGTGGCGGTGCCGGCATGGCGCCGCACCCTGCAGGACACCGTCATTCTGCCGTGGCTGGAGGCATTGCCGGAAGCGCTGCTGCGCACGCGCCCGGTGCTGTGCGCGCACTATGCCAAGGCGCTGATGCAGGCCGGCCGCTGGCCTGAGGTCGAGGGCTGGCTGCTGGCCGCTGAACAGGCCCTTGGGAAGCAGGCCCAGATCGTGGTCCGGGATGAGGCAGAGTTCAGGCGACTTCCCGCTGAGGTGGCCGCCTACCGCGCGGTCCTGGCCCTGGGTGAGGTGGGCGCGGCGGACCAGCACGCCCGTGACCTGCTGGCTCTCGCGCCAGAGACCGATCATCTGGCCCGTGGGGCCGCCGCAGGGTTGCTGGGGCTGGCCACGTGGCACCAGGGCGAACTTGGGGCGGCGTCCTGGCAGTGGGCCGCCTGCCAGGCACATCTGCTGCGGGCCGGTCACGCCGCCGACGCCGTGGGGGCCGCGCTGGCCCAGGCGGATATTTTCGTGGCGCGCGGGGAGTTGCGTCAGGCTCAGCACACCTGCGAGCAGGCCCTTCAGTTTGCGGCCGCTCACCACGGGGCCCTGTGGGGCGCGGCCGATCTGTATGTGACCCTCAGCGGCGTGTTCCGCCAGCGCCATGATCTGACGGCGGCCCAGGCCTGTCTACAGAAGGGGGACGCCCTGGGGCCACATGCCCAGTGGGCCCAGTACGACGGGCGCCGGCGTGTGGCCCAAGCCGAGCTGGAGATGGCCGCAGGCCGCCTGTCTTTGCAGGAGGCTGAGGCGTGGAGACTTTCCAGAGGGGCGTCCCGTGTCTGCTGTGGTCGCCCGGGTACAGCTGAGGCAGGATGATCTGGAGGCGGCTCAGCGGTGGGCCCGCCACCGTGGCCTCTCCCTGCGCGACGAGCTGTCGTACCGGCAGGAATACGAGCACATCACACTGGCGCGGGTGCTGCTGCAGGCGTGGGACGGCCAGATGGACGCCGCCGGGAACGAACTGCTGGCCTTCCTGCAGCGGCTGGCGGCGGCTGTGGCGGGTGGGCGCCTGGGCAGCGAGACCGAACTGCTGCTGCTTCAGGCTCTGGTCCACCGCCGGGCGGGGCGGCAGGGAGGGGCGCTTGCCCGGCTGGAACAGGCCCTGGAGCGGGCCGAGCCCGAGGGATACGCGGCCGTCTTCCTGGAGGGAGGGCCCGTCATGGCCGTCTGCTCCAGGCGGCGTTGGGCCGGGGCGTGGCACCCTCCTATGTCCGTCACCTGCGGTCCAGTGGCTGGCCCAGAACCGCGCGCCAGCCACCGGGCATGCCAGAGCCCCTCAGCGCGCGTGAACAGACCGTGTTGCGGTGGCTGAGCACCGAGTTGAACGGGCTCGCCATCGCCAGGAAACTGGGCGTTTCCATCAACACCCTGCGCACCCACACCCAGCGGATGTACGACAAGCTGGGCGTGAACAGCCGCCGCGCAGCCGTTCGCCGGGCCAGCGACCTGGGCCTGTCCTGAAGAGCCAGGTCAGTGGGCGGGGGCAAAGGCGCTTCCCGGCGCCGCTCAGCGTGACGTGACAGACCCGGCGCGCAGGCACTCACCTTCGCCGGAGTGGGCTGGGGGCGCCGCCCGACCCTCTGCCCAAAGGGCCACCCCGAACCAGAGCAGACTCAGGCCCATCGGCAGTGCGGCGACGCGTTGAAGCGGGTGCGGCAGGAGCGGCTGCCCCCACCATAAGCGCTCCGGCCCCGCGCGGCAGGACCCCGGCCCGCCAGCTGGCCAGGCCCAGTAGCAAGCCACCCACGATGTAGAGCCCACCGGAGAGGGGCGCGGCGGCGGCCAGCGTTCCCAATTCGACTGGGCCGGCCTGCCCGCTGAAAATTCCCAGGAAGCTCTGCACAAAGCCTGGGGCATCCGCCACCAGCAGCGGCAGCACCAAGGCTTCGACGAACGTGAAGGCCGCCACCAGCACCAGCCAGAGCCCCAGCAGGAGAAAGCCGGCCAGCCCCAGCCACCCGGCCCGCTGAGCCTGCCGGGCATAAATGGCTGTGAGGCCCGGCAGACCGGCCAGCGCCATCAGCAGGGTCAGGGCATGAACGGTGGCCCAGCGCGGCGTGGTCACGGTGGCGAGCACTTCAGGGGGATGCAGGATCTGGACTGTCAGAAACAGCAGGCCAGCCGCAGCCAGTCCACCACTGCGCAGGAGCGTTGAGGGGGTGACGGTCATGGTTCCTCCTTGTGGGGCGCGCCCTTCGCGCGCCCTCAGGACCGTAGGCAACCAGATGGTGACGCGGCGTCACTAGATGTGGTGATCACTGGTCGGGCGGCCTGGCCGCCCTTCCGCATCTCTGCTGTCGCCCGATCTGGGCCTCCGGTCCTCTCGGGCTGACCAAAAGAGGGGCGACTTCACCAGGCCGCTCAGCGTGGCCCCGTTTCTGGTCGGCTGTGCGCCATTCCCGGCAGGAATTCTTCAGACAGCTGGGCAGGAGCCGCCCCGGCTGCGGGCCCGGCGCCGCCAGAAACCGCAGAGGTCCAGCAGTCAGCCTGCGGAGGTCAGGGGGACTGGCCCTGGCTCTGCGCCTCCCGGCTCTTCCCGGCACAGGCATGGCGCCATCAGGGCGCCCGGTTCACCGGGACAGCCGCAGCAGGCGGGCCGGCACTGACCGGTTACAAAAAAATGGGTTCCTTTTGAAGAGGTTGCCCCGCAGAGTGGTGGCGTGTTGAACCTGTCCATTCTGCTGGGCCAGAACTGTTCATGCGGCGCCCACCCACAGCCAAGTGGATTCAGGGCCGCAGCTTGCACGCCCGTCACCTGCACGACCTCGCCCATGGAACCGGCAGGATGGCGGTGAGCCCCCAGGCCTACGCCGTTGCGTCCAGGCTGCCCCGGGTGGAATGGATAGGCCTGGCTCTGGTGCTGCTCGTGGGCGCCGCCTTGCTCATCTGGCGACCGCTGATGCCCTGGGCTCCTGATTACGCGCCTGCACAGGACCCGCAGCGCACCCTGCTGGGCCACGCCCTCGGCTTTCGTGGCCCGGTCAAACGCATGACTGTCCGGTATTACGCTGACACGACTACAGGGTATCCAGACGATTTGCCCAACGTCATCAACGTGATCGACCTTGCTCCCGATGGCCAGAGTGGACGCATCACGACGACTATTCACACCGCCGCACATCTGGAGCAGCTCACGCCGTTCACCCATGCCTACAGCCGTTCGCTGCGCACCGTAGGCCAGACGGTCCTGGCGAGTGACGGGAACAAGGTCTATGAGCGCTATGTGTTCAGCGGCGGGTGTCTGCGCCGGGCAGACGACCTGATGTTCCGCGTGTTCCTCACCCAAACCTGCGACGAGGCGGGCCGGGTGCTGACGCGGCGCTGGCAGGGCGAGAGGGGCGAGCGCACGGTGCACTACCAGTGGGGCTGGAAGGGCCGCAGCGCCCGGCTCTCCTCAGGTGAGCGGCAGACCTACGATGAGTACGGCCACCTGAGGACCAGCACGCCGGCAACGGGTGAGACAGACCGCGTGAATCTCCTGGTGGACAGGCATGGGAACTGGGTGTCTGTGACCCTGGCCCACCGGTCTCCCTCGCCCGCTGAACTCTCCTTCCAGGCCGCCCACGATCCCCGGCTGAATTACAACCTCTTTACCCAGATCACCCGCGAGATTGAGTACCGGTAGGACCCGTGCAGGCCCCAGACTCAAGTGGGGTCTTGTCTGCGGGCGCGTTGGGGCTGGGAGGAGCCTCGGGTCGCATCGCCGCGTCAGCGGGAGAGGTAAGCCGCAATTCATCTGGCGCAGGCGCTGAGCAGCACGACCCGGTTGAGGGCCTGCGGGTCGAGGTGCGCGGCCACCTGAGTGGCGCCTTCCAGCCAGCCGCCATGCAGGTTGGTCATGCCGCCTGCCTCAATCGTGTCCATGGCGCGGATGATGCCGGCCGGATCCGTGACAGGCTGGCTCGGCACGACGACCCTGACCTCGTCGTCAAACGCAACCACGCTGACCTGGTCATTCAGCCCCATCTGACGCACGGCCGCGCCCGCGGCCTGCCTGGCCATGTGCAGTGGGTGGCCGCCCATTGAGCCGCTGCGGTCAATGACAAGGGCGAGGTTGAGAGGCGGGCGCCAGGCCGCATGGATGGGCACAGGGGCAGGGTGAACGCGGATCAGCAGGGTGAGGTGGGTGGTCTGGCCGGCGGGCAGGGCGGGACGCAGGGCGCGCAGTTCAGGGGAGGGGGTTGTCATGGTGATCTCCTCAGCCCGTCAAGGGCGTCCAGCAGGGTGCGGGCGAGTTGGTCCTGCTCCAGGCGGCTGCTGGGCAATCGGGCGTCAGCGCGGACGAGCAGTTCAAGGCCGGGTGCCAGGGTCAGGCGCGTCAGGTGTTCGGGGCTGGGCAGGTCGCGGGGAGCGGGCGCAGCGGCCCGGGCGGGGGCACCGGCGCTCAGGGTTTTGAGGTAGTCCAGTGCCGGATTGCTGGGCTGCAAATCCAGCTGTTCACCGGTCAGCAGGGCTTCGAGGTCTGGGTCAGCGCGGAACTGCAGGGTGTCGCGCAGGGCGGCGGCGCCGTGCCCGGCGGCCATCAGTTTTCGCAAGGCGAGCAGTTGCAGCAGGTGCCGGCGGGTGTAGCGGGCCTCGCGGCCTTCCCGGAGAGGTTCGTCGAGCAGGCGCTCGGTGGTGTAGTGGCGAACCAAGCGGGCGTTGACGTCGTCCTTGGCACGCCCTGCCTTATCAAGGGGCAGGAGATGGGGAAGGTAGGTATTGGCGGTGCTGACCAGGGCGTCAAGGTTGCCCGACCAGCTCTGGGGGAGGAACGGCGCTGACATGACAGAGCGTAATACTGACAATTCGGGTTGTCAATATCAATCTCGTATGTTGAAAAATGGTGCAGGAAGATCCTGTAGCGCGGGTGCTTCAGACCCCATTACAGCTCTGCGGCAAAATCGCGCGGCGTCGCCAGTCAGGGCGGCCCCATCAAGCGCGGTCAGCGCTTGACACCACAGGTCATCTGTTGGCGGCGCTGACACGTACGGCAACCGGCACACCGTGACCAGGCGGCCGTCCCGAACCCCGAAGCGCCTGTTGCCAAGGGTGTACAGCCGGGCCTGCCCGGCACACATCCGCAGGAAGCGTGCCCGGCGCAGCAGCCGGGCGAGGTGCTGGGCCGCCGCCGACCAGCGGAGGTTGTCTGCAGAGCATCCCTGGAACTGTGAGATGGCGTGTGCGGTCAAAGGGCCATGGGTCATCGTCGTTCCTCCTGCGCCGCCATGTCAGACGCCAGTGCAGCGTTCAGTGACGCGCGGCAACGCGGCCAGAGACGTCATCCGCTGACGCTGACGCCGTGCATGCTGAGAGATGCCGCGACCTGTGTGCCCTGCACGCCGCAAGGCGACCTGCATCACGACCTGACCACCCCCAACTGCCCAGAGACCACCCACCGCGCTGGCTGGACGGAAGAGCAGGGGATTGAGCTGCCGCCATGTGCAACCCGGCTCACTGTGTTGCCCGGCGGCTCTCCCCCTCATTGTCCAGACTCAGAATTCTGAGTCTAACCACTTCATATCAATTGATTAAGATGAACTATTTCATATCCTTGTGCTGAGGAGTTGTCAGCACATTCATACCGTCTGCGTATGACCGCTCGCCGCTCTTCCGAAACCGCGACAGCGCCCCGCAGCTGGCAGAAATCACACCGCCTCACCGATCTCGTCGCTGAATTGCAGGCCCGGCCGCAATCCACGGCCGAACTCGCCCGCCATTTCGGCGTGGGGCAACGCAGCGTTCAGCGGGACCTGGAAGCGCTCCGGGCCATGGGGTACCCTGTGCAGGAAGGCCCGCCCGGGCAGTACTACATTCCCCGCAACGGCACCCTGCTGCGCCCAGCAGAAGTTCTGGCTGCCTACACGGCGCTGCGTCTGGCCCACCACCATTCCCCAGCGCTGGGCGGCCACTACCGCCGCGCCCTGCACAGCCTGTCACTGGCCCTGCCAGAGCGCGTGCGCCACACCCTGAATGCCAGCATCCGCACGGGCAGCCAGGGCCTGTTCACCGACCGCCAGATGGAGGTGATTGCCGCCGCGTGGCTCGACGGGCAAGTGATGAGGTTCGACCACCGGGAGCGCAGCGGCATTCTGCGTGCAGGCTTGGAACTGTGCGTGTACTTCGTGGAGCTCAGCCGCACCAACCTTGCGCCGTTCGTGATTGGCCTGAACAGGCAGTCTGGCACCATTGAAACCTACAAGCTCGCGCGCATGAGCAACCTGCACCTGCTGGCCGAACGGTACGAGATGGATCCTGACTTTGACCCGCAGGCGTACCTGTCTGATGCCTGGGGCGTCATTGGCGGTGAGGACACCGTGGCCGTCACTGTGCGCTTCGAGCCAGACGCCGCCTACCGGGTGCTGGAAGGTGGGTTTCCGCAGTCCACCCTGATTCGGGGAGACGGCTTCGTGGACCTTGAATTCCGCGCGGGCATAGACGAAACCGGGCTGCCCTGCGAACTGATGCCGTTCCTGCTCAGCTGGGGCGCACGGGCCGAGGTGCTCTCCCCACCGGAAGTGCGCCGCGCCTGGCTGGCCGAACTGCGTGACGCGCTGGACCGGTTTGACCGGACGGCCCAGGCTGCCTGTTGAAGGTCCTCAAGGGGGAGCAGCCCTGGATGGCCCGAAAAGCAGGGCAGAGGGGCAGGAAGCCGTCCCTCTGCCCTTCCATGATGGCGCCACGCTGGGCGCACCCGGAGGATGACAGGGTGATCGCAACGCAAGGCCCTCATGCCAGAGAGGGATACGGCTGGCACATAGACCGGGGCCAACCACCAACGCCCTAGCGCCGCTGCTGCATGAACGCCCGGTACCACTTGGCACTGTCTTTCAGGGTTCGCTGCTGCGTGGCGTCATCCACGTGAACGATGCCGAACCGCTTGCTGTACCCAAACGCCCACTCGTAATTGTCCATCAGGCTCCAGGCAAAGTAGCCCTTCACGGGCACGCCGTCCTGCATCGCCCGGCGCAGGGCCTGCAGATGCGTCTGAAGAAACCGCACGCGCGCTTCATCGTGCACCTCGCCGCGCACCAGCTGGTCCTCAAACGCGCCGCCATTCTCCGTGATGTAGTACTTGGGGACCTGGTACGTCCGGTGCAGGTCGGTGAGCAGGCCATACAGCCCTTCCGGGTAGACCTCCCAGTCCATGGCCGTCCGTTGAATGTCCGGGGAGGGGGGCCCGGCGCGGCTGGCGCCTTCGCGGCTGACCCATTGCCGGAAGTAGTAATTCGCGCCCAGAAAATCGAGCGGCTCTTTCGCGCCCTGCAGGGCAGCAGGCTCGATCTCGGGCATGTACGCGCCGTACTGTTCGGCCGCGAGCGCCGGAAACGTGCCCCGCAACACCGGGTCGAGGTACCACCCGTTGATCTTCTCATCCACCAGCCGCGCGGCCAGCAGGTCCTCCGGTTGATCTGTCGCGGCGTCCACCGGGTACAGATTCAGCACGGTGCCCAGTTCGGCTTTTGTGTTCTGCGCCCGCAGCGCCCGGACCGCGCTGCCGTGCGCGAGTTGGATGTGGTACGACGCTGAGAGCGCCGCGCGCAGATCCTGCTGGCCTGGGGCATGCCGGCCCACGTGGTAGCCCAGCTCGGCGGTGCACCAGGGCTCATTGAAGGTGGCGTAGCTGGCCACCCGGTCGCCGAGCCGGGCGTGGACGGTCAGCGCGTACTCGGTAAACCAACGAACGATGTCCGGGTTGGGCCAGCCGCCCCGGTCCTGCAGGGCCTGCGGCAGATCCCAGTGGTACAGCGTGACATGAGGTTGTAGGCCCCTGGCCAGGGCGCCGTCCACCAGGCGGTCGTAGAACTCCAGGCCCTGCACGTTCACCGGCCCCGTGCCGCGCGGCAGGACCCGGGGCCACGCCACACTGAAGTGGCACGCGTTGAGGTCCAGGGCCGCAATCAGATCCAGGTCGGACGCCCAGCGGTGGTAGAGACCGCAGGCCACGTCACCCGAAGTGCCGTCCAGGATCTTGCCCGGCACCCGGCTGTAGGTGTCCCAGATGGACGGGCCACGGCCGTCGTCCTGCGCGGCCCCCTCAATCTGATAGGCGCTGCTGGCCACGCCCCACACGAAATCCTTGGGAAAGCGGGCTTCCGGCAGAGGGGTCATTCTGGACATGGGTGCTCCTCGTGTGCGGGCTTTCGGTCGGGGGCAGCAGCGTGGGGCGCGGGGGCCTGCTGCTGGGTGACGGGTGAGGTCTGCTGCGGCCTGTGCCCTCAGAGGCCTGGGCGAATGGACCACCCTGACAAGACCTTAGGCGCCGCAGGTGGGGGCCGGTCTGCCCTAGCCCACTCCAGGACGGGCACCTGAAGCGGGTCGGCTCTGGCGTGGGGCCTGGGCGCCGCTGGACTGGATTGGCGTAAACGGGCCGGGCAGTCACCGTCCCTGCCAGCGCTTCCTTCGCACCCAGGGACACCCTCGGACTTGCCGGCAGGTCATGAATCTGCCATGTTTTGTGGTTCCTACGTCCCCTGCTCGCCCAGCAGGGCCTGCGCCCCCTCCATTCCTCAGGGGGCATAACTGCCGGGAAGAAACGCCTCGCGGGGTATGCCGGCCCGGCCTGGGCTCAGAAGGTGGTCGAGGCAGTCGCTGCCCGCCGGCTGTCCGTTACACTGCCCCGGTTCTCTGCGTATGACGACCCCTTCCTCGCCTCCAGATGCCTTCGCTGCCCTGCGATTCCCGGATTTCCGGCGCTTGCTGGTGGCCTCCGCCAGCGCCTCGTTTGCCGGCACGGCCTTTGCCGTGGTCATCGGTTATCAGGTGTATGCCCTGACCAGAAGCCCACTCATGCTGGGCCTTCTGGGGGTTGCCACGGCCCTGCCCACCCTGAGCCTCGCGCTGCTGGGCGGCCACTATGCCGACCGCCTGGACCGCCGCCGCATTCTGCTGGTGACGCGCGCCCTGCTGGTGCTGGGCGGCCTGGCGTTCGCCGCGCTCTCCCAGGCTGGTCCGGCCACCAGTGTGGCGGGACTGTTTCTGCTGGTGGTGATGCTAGGCTTCGCGCGGGGCTTCGGTGACCCGGCCGCCAGCGCCTTTGAAACGCGCATCGTGCCGCCCAGCGTCTACGTCAATGCCTCCGCGTGGCTGGGCAGCGTGGGACAGGTGGCGGGCATTCTGGGCCCCACACTGGCGGGCCTGTTCCTGGCGCGGTTTGAGGCGAGCGGCACCTACCTGCTGATGGCCGCCCTGTATGCCGCGTCCTGGCTGGCCCTGAGGCAGATGCCGCGCCTGCCGCCTACTGTGTCCAGTCGGGAAGAAGGGGTCCGGGCCAGCATTCAGGCGGGGCTGCGTTTCGTGCGGCGGGACCAGGTGCTGTTTGGATCCATGGCCCTGGACCTCCTGGCGGTGCTGTTCGGCGGCGCTCTTGCCCTGCTGCCGGTCTTTGCGACCGACATTCTGAACGTCGGTCCAGGGGGCCTGGGCGTCCTGATGGCCGCGCCGTCTGTGGGCGCCCTGCTGGTCATGCTCTGGATGACGCGTCAGCCGCCTCTGAACCGCACCGGTGTGTGGCTGGTGCTGAGCATTGCCGGTTTTGGCCTCAGCATGCTGCTCTTCGGCGTCTCTCAGGTGTTCTGGCTCTCGTGGCTGGCCCTGGCGCTCAGCGGCGTGTTCGACGGCGTCAACATGCTCATTCGCCGCGCCATTGTGCGCACACGCACGCCTGACCATATGCGCGGCCGGGTCGGTGCCGTCAGTCTGGTGTTTATCGGGACAAGTAACGAAATCGGCGCGCTGGAAAGTGGGGTCGCCTCACACTATCTGGGCGTGGTGCGCGCCACGGTGCTGGGCGGCCTGCTGACTGTGGCACTCGCCGGAGGCGCCACGTGGCACTGGCGGGCCCTGATGACCTGGGAACTCCGGCATGAGCAGGGGCAGCAGGACCCTCCACCCGCGGCGTAGGGGCGCGGTGCGCTGGGGGGCTGCCGGCAAGCCCTGTGAGAAGAGGCCGGCGTCGGAACAGGCTGGGGCGCCTGAGCGGGCCTCAGGTCTGTTCCGATGCAGCGGGTCATCAGGGCCGGTACTGAAGCTTCCAGAGACCAGTCACCCTGAAGCGGAAGCCCGCTGCTTAGACCGGCGTGGTGGGCAGTGCGCAGCCTTTCATCTCAGGTAGGCTGCGCACGAACGCCAAAAGTTCTTGCGTCTCGGGTGAATCGGGTGCCCACGTGACCACCTCCGCCAGCAGCGCCGGAACACAGGCGTCGCGCGTGAAGATCAGGGTCAGCAGGGCCTGCCGCTTGACGGCGATGGACCGTTCGGAGCGCACGAGGTCCAGCATCAGGGGCACAGTGGAGGTGCCTGCCCAGCCATTAACCGACCAGCAGACTTCCGCCAGCAGGGCGTCGGACCCGCCCTCCGCCAGGACCCGGTTGGCGAAGGGCACCGGCCGCTCAGCGGCGACGGCCCGCCCCACCTGGTACAGCAGGACCTGTTGGTCTGGGTCTACGGTCCTGAGCCGCTCAAATCCAATGTTCAGAACGCCTGCGCGGCGCTCATCCGACCAGGTGGCCATGGGCCCAGTGTAGTCACCGAGCCGATTCGCCCATCGAGCGGCCAGCAGGGTCTCCACAAGTGCGGCGTCGGGCATGTCCTTCTGCACAGAGGGGTCTGCCGATGGTCGTGCCGCCTTCGGCGTGCCAGCGCTGTTCCCATCGCGCTGGAGGCCCACCTCTTGCCCTGACATGGCCTGCGCATTTGCCTCGTCATGACCCTCCTGCTCGTGGTGGCTACAGCTGGTCTTCGCCCAGCATCAGGGCCTGTTCCCGTTCCATCACCCAGGGGAAGGCGTGAACGCCGCGCAGGAACGTCTCGATGGGCGTGCCCGTCCGGCGCAGGTTCAGGATGTCATATGACCAGTCCACGCCGGCGTCGAGGGCGTAGCGGCCCGCGTGGTGGGTCACGCTGCCGGGCCAGCCCAGCGCGTCACGCAGCTGCTTGACGGCGCGCGTGGCCCGCTGCGCGGCCTGACGGCGGTCCCGGGGCTGGCCGTCCCTCACGGCCGCGGCCAGTGATTCGGCGTCCAGGGTGCCGCCCGCGTCCAGCAGCCCCACCAGAGCCACGAGGGGCAGCAGGGGCATGGGCAGCAGGCGGTCATTCAGGCGTACCTCCCCGTGGCCCGCAGCGCGCACCTCCACCCGCATGCGGTCCTGGCGAGGCAGCGGCTCAGGCCGCGGCCCTTCCAGGAGGCCAAACAGTTCTGGCAGGGCCATGGCTTCCTCCCGGACCCACAACATGCGGGGGTTCAGGGGCGCAAGCCGCGCGGCGGCTTCCGCCAGACGGCCCTGCCGGCGGGCCAGTTCCGCCTGGACGATCACGGCGCGGTCGGCGTCCTCCCCGAAGAGCGGGCCGGTGCGGGCCAGCAGGTCCAGGACCCGCTCGGCGTCCACGCGCGGCAGGGAGACGTGGGCCGCCGCGAGGTCGACGTTCACCCACGATGTGCCGCTCTCCCGGTCGGCTGGCACGGTGACCACGGCCTGCGAGAGCCACTCGATGGCCCGCAGGGGCTGACCGCGCATGCGGGCCGTGTGCCCCAGGCCGCGGCGCGATTGCCGTTCCCGCTCCGCGTGGCCCTGCCGCTCGGCCAGCGCGATGGCCTGGTGGTAGAGCGTCTCGGCGCGGTCCCACTCGCCCCGGGCGCGCAGCACCGCCGCCAGGCCGCTCTGACTGTGGGGGCGGAAGCGCTCGCCGAGCACGATGCCCGTTTCAAATGCGGTCTGCGCGTCATCAAGCTCGGCGTGATGCAGGTGCGCGTAGCCTTTGCTGCTGTGCGCCCAGGCTTCCAGGTCGTCGCCGCGCAGCGCCAGGGTCGCTTCCCCCAGCGCTTCCATGCCGCGCGCGTGCCCGTCGGTGAACAGCAGGAGGCTGCCGTACTCCATCAGGGTGATGCCCCGCACGCGGCCTTCGCTGAGCTGCGCGGCGCGCTGGTAGTCGGCTTCCCAGCCGCGGCGCCCGAGGCGTTGCCCCGCCATGCCCCGGGCCCGCAGGGCGAGGGCCAGGTCGAAGGGCGTGAGGGCCCCCTCGGCCTGTAGGGCGGCGTCTGCGCTCTTCAGCCCCGCCTGCAGGTGGTCGCGCTGCACCAGCGTCCAGGCCAGGAAGGCGTGTGCGACGGGCGCCGTTATGGGATCGCTGGTGTAGGTACGCGCGGTCTGTTCCAGCTGCGGCTCTCCGGGCGTGTTGCCCAGCAGCCGCAAATGCAGCCGGGCGGCGGCGACCCCCGACCGGGCCGGCGGGGGAATCTGCTCGAACCAGGTCAACAGCTGCTGGAAGCGCTCACCCTGACGGGCGTGCGTGAAAGCCTGTTCGATGGTGCGCACCGCCATGTCCCACTGCTCACCGGCGAGCAGCGCGGTGATGGACTCGTCCCAGGATGATGCGCGCTGCGCAGAAGGTCGTGCGGCCACGCGCGCATCCTAGAGTGGGCAGAGGCCCTTCATTCAACCTGTTCCCCCGCCAGTGCCGGGGGTATCGCCGGCCATCAGGGCAGGTGCGGGCAGGGGAGAAGGCCAGCTGGGGGCCTGCAGGTCCGTGGGCAGGCTGGCGAGCAGGAGAAGCAGGGCAGCGGTGAAGCGGAAAGTCCAGGGCATAAGCGCTCCTTTCCGACGACAGGCGTGAGAACACCGTCCGCCCGGGTCGGGGGCGGCTGGAGAACAAGGAAAAAAGATGTGGTGTGCGGCGTGTAGTCGGCATCGCCGCTGGCCTCACGGTCTCGGGGGGCCCGGCGATGTGAGGCTTACTGTCGGGGCGCGCCCTGACAGTGGCTGACGCGGCGCAGGGGCACGCGGCGGTGGCAGCGGCTGTCGCGGCGCGGCGCTTTGCTGAAGGATTCACCCTGGGGCGGGACCAGGCAGTCTGGAGCAGCCCGTACTTCGCTGGCCACGCTCGGCCATTTGGCGCAATGACAGCGGGTCAGGCAGCCGCTACAGTGGCGCTCCTGACGGCCATACGGCTCCACGCTTCTGCCCAGAGGTGCTTATGACGCGCAAAACCACCCGCTCCAAGGCTGCGGCCCTGGACGCCCGCACCGATCAACTGCAGACCATCACCATTACCCACGCGCTCAAGGAGCTCAAGCTGCTGGACAGCCGCATCAGCGCGCGCATCGGCAGCCTGAACGCCATCCGCGTCCGGCGTCACAACGAGCCCCTGGTGGCCGGCCTGAGCAAAGAGCAGTTTGAAACGCAGGCGCGCGGCGCCTACCAGGCCATCCGGGCCCTCATTACCCGGCGCGAGGCCATCAAGGCGGCGGTGGTGCAGAGCAACGCCACCACGCTGGTGACGGTTGGGAACAAACGCATGACCGTCGCGGCGGCGGTGGAGCGCAAGCGCAGCCTGGAAGTCCGCCGGGGCCGGCATGGCCTGGTGGACCACGCGCCGACCTTAGACGCGCTGGTGGCGGTGCTGAGCGCGCAGTACACGCAGGCCGTGAATGAGGAAGCCACCCTGCGCGCGCAGATCACGCGGGACAGTGAAGCGCGCGTGGCGGCCTTTCTCTCCAAGGATCAGGGCAAGGACAAAGGCGGCCCCAGCGACAGCAACACACAGGAGATGGAGCGGTTGTACCGGGAGGCGAACGCGCCGGTGATGGACGATCCCCTGAACCTGTTGAGCGAGATGACAGCCATGCGTGAAGCGGCAGAAACCTTCGCCGCTGAAGTGGACCGGGTGCTGGACGAGACCAACGCCACGACAACGATTCGCGTGCCGGCTTCGGTTTAAACGTTCTGGGGTTGTCTGCGTGAAGGCCGTTCAAGCGCGTTCCTCTTTTGCCTGCCCGGCAAAAACATCCTTCTCAGATGAGGTCTCGAAAACCTCCCATACCCCGGAGGGCTCACGGCTCAGAGGTCAGGGATCAGGGCTCAGGCTTCAGGCACCGCAGGGCTCAGGGCGCAGGACGCAGGACTCGATCAAATCCCGGATCAGCGGTGTGCCCATGGGCACAGAAGAGTGGAACCCTCTTCGCGGTCACCGCCGGGCTGCGCAGCCAACCCCCCCCATCCCCCGCTCCGGCGGGGTTTTGCTTGCGCTGCGGTGGAGCGGGTGGTCAGGATGCAGGCGGGCATGAACAGGCATAACGGGGCACGGGTGGGCGCCGCCAGGATGGACCAGTGCCAACGACCTTCAGCCCCGTATGAGCACGGTCTATGATGCGGCCATGACGTTTCCTGTGCTCCGGCACACCGCGATTTGTCAGCTGGTGCACGTCCTGATTGATGGGCCCAGCGGCTACCGAACCGCCAGAGACCTGGAAGCATTGTTCGCGCGCCTGGGTCACGCTTCTGCCCTGCTCAAGACCGAATCCAGAATTGATTACGTCACCCGTGTCCTTGAGGAAGCTCAAAAACGCGGACAGCGTGAGCGGTTGTTGGAAGCGGTGATCCAGGCTGAAGCGGCCAGGAACGCACGCGCGGCCTTGCAGCGTCTGATCAGCGACATCCTCTCGCCGTACGGCTGGACAGTCCACCATGACCCAGTGGCCGGGTTCAGGGTGCAGCCCCTCGTGATTCAGGCTGCGCCCCTCACGCCAGACGTCCTGGACACCCCTGACTTTGGGCACGTGTTCCTGACCGACGCCGAGGGCCAGCTGTTGCAAGACCGGTGGGCCGAGGCGGTGGTGCTGCACCACGCGGGCATCTGGCGCATGGGGCTAATTGCCCTGAGCACGATGCTGGAACACGTGCTGGCGGCCTGCCTGCAGGCGTATCCCCAGCAGGCGCGGGCGTCGAGTGAGGCCCCACAACATCTGGGGGCGATCTGGGAGTGGCGCCTGGAGGTGCTGCTCGCCGTCGCCCATGAACGTGGATGGATAACGCTCACCGCCGCGGACTTTCCGTACCGGGTGCGGCATTACCGGCACTACATCACGCCCGCCCATGAGCTGCGGGAGGGTGACGCCTGGAATGACGCCCTGATGGGTGACACCTGGCGAAAAGTCAGACGCACGATTGATGAACTCCGCGACCGCACACAGGCGATACCGCCCACCGTCACGAAAGCAAATGGCACGAACGCCTTTCAGCGGGCACAGCTGAACGCTAAATACCAGAAAAGACGCGTTTAGCGCGCGCCATATGGCGCACTCGGCCAGGCGGCCTGGGTTGATCGACGCGTCTCTTGAGCGCGGGGGGGAGGCCTCGGGCGAGGCGGCGCAGTGGTAAGGGGCTTAGGCGGCAGGAAACCACCGTCCAGGCGAAGCCAAACCGCAAGCAGGGACGTGGGCGCTGTTCCCTGCTTCGAAGCGTCGG
Organism: Deinococcus aquaedulcis; assembly: GCF_019693445.1. Lineage (NCBI taxonomy): Bacteria > Thermotogati > Deinococcota > Deinococci > Deinococcales > Deinococcaceae > Deinococcus > Deinococcus aquaedulcis. Next base: position 38,914 of record NZ_JAHRBL010000022.1, read on the forward strand.
ATGCGGCCTTGGGGACGTCCAGCCTCCTGAGCCTGGGCCGCTTTCTGTCTCCAACCTGGCGTTGATCGGCTGGATTGCCGGTGACACAGTCGTTGCAAGGGACGATAGAGGGCGCCGCTGCGGTCATCTGGTGAGTCATGGCCTCGCCTCAGGCCGTATGGTGACCGCATGAACCGTCTTCACGCTGCGCTGTCCGGTGTCCTGCTCCTGTCGCTTGCCTCCTGCGCGCCGGAACGCATCGGTGAAGCGGCCGGACAGCTTAGTGAAGCGCGCACCCGGGCCGTCAACACGGCCGCGCAGGCATACATCCGTCAGTGCATGGTGGGCATTGAGGTCAAAAAAGTCGAGTCCGGCGGGAAGAACTATGCGTTTCTTCCCGAAACCAGCAGCTGTGCCGACGGCGTGCTGGGCCAGACGGCTCTGCCAGGCTCAGAGAATGTTGCCCGGTCGGAAATCGTCCCCAATGCCGACAAGACCGGTTACGTCCTGACCGTCGAAGCGGCGTCCGGGAAAACGTACCGTCACGACTCCCTGGCGGGGCCCAGTATCAAAGAGGTTCAGTAACGCGGCGCTGCCCCGCAGCCAGCGGACGGCTCAGGATGAAGGTTCGGCCCCGGTCGGGAGCTCCAGAGGTCACGTGATGAATCTGGCCTGAAGTGAGAGCGTCACGCCCTCCTGCGAGGCTTCCTGCAGCCGCCGTTCAGGCTTCAGCGGCCAGGAGTTCCCGAATGGTGCTCAGCAGGTTGTGCTCCTCCAAGTTCATCAGAGCCTCAATGGTCGACCGACGGCGCTGCGCCATCAAGGTCGGGGCGCGCCGCACGATGCCGGGCGGCAGTGCGCCGGTGGCCTACAGGCACTGCCCAAAGGCGCGGCGGCCCTCCCAGATAGAGACGGACAGCAGACTCAGGTGTTCGTCCGCTGTCCAACTCGGGAGTGGAACGTTCAGCGAGCGCTCATGCCCCGCTCCGGACGAAGCCTGGAGCGGGGCATGAGGTCAACCATGCCTCTTTGAAGGGCAAGAGGATTACCGTGGTAGCGCGACAGCACCAGGGTCCTTTCGACGGCGTCCACGTACACGCTAGAGGCTGCCAAGAAGAGATTTGAAGTTGGAGGCAGGGAGTTTGCAGCGAGCAGAATGGGTGAGTGAGGCGCCGAGGGTACCGGAGTGATGTGGATGACGACACATATTTCTTTCTGCTT
>NZ_JAHRBL010000023.1 GCF_019693445.1 Deinococcus aquaedulcis
CCTATCTCCAGCTCGTCGGGGCTTTTCGCAGGTAATCGCGTCCTTCGTCGGCTCCAGTGCCAGGGCATCCACCGTGGACCCTTGTTCTCTTGACCTTCTGTTCTTCATCAGCGCTCAGCGCGCTGTGATTCGCAATTTCTCGCTCGCGTTCATCGGTTGTCATGCACCTCGCCTCGCTTGAGGCTCAGAAAAGATACAGGGCCTTGCGACATCTGTCAATACCCTTCCTTCAGCTGCCCTTTCAAGCTGGTCATGGGGGTCATGGTAGCCTCAGCGCATGCGGCTCAACGTGGTGTTTTTTGCGCGCCTGAAGCGAGAAACCGGGCTGGACCAGCTGGCGCTGGAGGTGCCTGAAGGCAGCGACGTGCGAGCTGTGGCGACCCAAATTGAAGGGCAATTGGGCGTGAGCTTGCGCGGCTGCATGGTGGCGGTCAATGAGCAGTACGCCCAGCCGAGTACCCGTGTGCAGCCTGGAGACGAAGTGGCCTTTTTACCTCCCGTTGCGGGCGGTTCAGAGGAAGACGCGCCCACCTGCTGCGACGTGACCGACCAGCCGCTGAGCCTGCAAGCCGCAGACGCTTTTCTGGTTCGGCCGCCGTATGGCGCGCAGGCGTACTTTGTGGGCACCGTGCGTAGCCCCAACGCGGGCAAGAAAGTGCACTGGATTGATTACGAGGGGTACGCGCCCCTTGCACGGAACGTCATGCAGGGCGCTGCCCGAGCAGCCCAGGAGCAGTTTGGTGACCTGCGCGTCTACATTCAGCACCGGGTGGGTCGCCTGCACCCCGGCGAGGCCAGCATTCTGATCGGCGTGGCCAGCCCGCACCGCCGGGCAGCCCTGGAGGCCTGCGACTTTCTGATCGAACATCTGAAGGTGCAGGTGCCGGTCTGGAAGCACGAGCGCGACGAGTCAGGCGACCACTGGGTAACAGGCCAGACGGCTCACGACACCTTGTAAGCCAAGGAGAAGAAGGCACTCTCCCCTCTCCACAGTCCTCTTAAGACGGCCGCCTTCTGCGCGCCTGCTCCTGCAGGAAATAAGGAGAAGGCCCAAATTGCCGGGCGTGGGCTTCGAAGGCCAGATAGTAACGGCCAGCCAGCACGATCATCAGCAGCGTTACCACAACGAGCGAGGCCAGCTGCGGCCAGCCTGCGCTGCCCACCAGCAGGCCGTTGAACACGGCGTGGAGCACCACGCTGACGGCCAGCCCCTGGACCACCCAGGCGCGACCCCGCTGCCAGTGCAACCCACCCAGCGCGTAGCCCTGCGGTGCGCTGAACAGCGCGTGGGCCAGCGTAGCGAACACCGCGTGCCACGCCCCGGTCCCACTGCCAAAGCCCAGGGTGTAGGTCACGTTTTCTATCAGGGCAAAGCCCAGAGCCGCCGTGACGGCGTAGACCAGACCGTCCATCGGTTCGTCGAAACTCAGTTCGGTGATGGCGGTGGTGGCGGCCACGAACTTAAAGCCTTCTTCCAGAAGGGCGGTCAGCAGCACCACCAGCGCGGCCACCAGCGGCAGGGGCGAGGCCAGCAGGCGGCCCAGGCTTGCCCCGAACGCCGCCGCGATCACCCAGGCCAGCATCCCCCAGGCGAAGGTGCGGGCCAGCAGCCACAGGGGCTCGGGGTGGCGGTCACGACGAACAAAAAACCAGAGCCAGGCAAAGGTGAGGCCCACCGACAGCAGCAGCGGCAGAATCTGCGAGGAATCCACCTCAGCGGGCCAGCAGCGCGGCGGCGCGGCCCTGCAGCGGCACACTGGCGAGGTGGGTCAGCGCCAGGGCCAGGGCATCGGCGGCGTGGTTGTTGAACAGTTCGCGCACACCCAGCGTGGCCTTGACCATGTAGATCACCTGCTCTTTCTCGGCGCGGCCGGTACCCACCAGCGACCGTTTGACCTGCATGGGGCCGTAGCTGTGCACCGGCACCCCGGCCTGCGCGCAGGCCAGCTGCACCACGCCAAAGGCCTGCCCCACCTTGAAGGCCACGTCCGCCTGCTTGCGCAGAATCTGATCCTCGATGGCCACGGCGTCCGGGCGGTACTCGGCCAGCAGGCGCGAGACCTCTTCATGGATGTACTGCAGGCGGCGCGGCATGATCCAGGCGCTTTCGGTGGTCAGGCAGACGTGGTACAGGTGACGCGCTTTACGCACATCGCCCTCCACCAGCCCAAGGCCGAGGTTCGCCAGTCCAGGATCAATACCGAGCACAATCACCCTGTCAGCATACGCTAAAGCCGTCCGGGCACAAGAAAAAACCCCCGCTGGGCGGGGGCGAAGAGGCAGGAGAAGATTACAGGCGGCTCTTGGGGTCAAAGGCGTCGCGCAGGCCGTCGCCCAGGAAGTTAAAGGCCAGCACGGTGATCAGGATGATCAGGCCCGGGTACAGCGCAAGATAGGGATGTTCCAGCACCACCTCGTTGGCCCGGGACAGCATGTTACCCCAGGTGGACACCGGCGGCTGGATGCCGAAGCCCAGGAACGACAGCGCCGCCTCGCCCAGGATGGCGCCGCCCACCGCCAGGGTGCCGTTCACAATGATCACGGCGATGATGTTCGGGGCGAGGTGGCGGAACATGATGCGGGCGCTGCGGGCCCCCAGCGCGCGGGCGGCGTCCACGTATTCGAGGTTCTTGAGTTTCAGCACCTCGCCACGCACCAGCCGGGCGGTGCCCATCCAGCCGAAGAAGGTGAAGAGACCCACGATGATAAAGACGCTCGCATTGGGGTATTCCCGCAGGCGCTGCAGCGCGGGGTTATCGCTGGACAGTAGCAGGCCACTGATGGTGAGCAACAAGGGCAACTCGGGAATAGAGAGCATGATCTCGATAAAGCGGCTGATCACGGTGTCCACCCGGCCGCTGAGGAACCCCGCCAGCAACCCCATCAGGGTACCCAGCGCCACGCTGAAGAGCGCCACAGTGAAGCCCACGAGCAGACTGACACGGCTGCCATACACGATGCGCGAGAGCAGGTCGCGACCCAGCTCATCCTGCCCCAGCAGGTGCTGCGAACTGGGTGGAGCGAAGAAGCCGGTCATATCCTGTTCGTTGGGGTCGTAGGGGGCAATCCAGGGCGCGAAGATCGCCGTGAGGATCAGCAGGGCAATCACCACGAGGCTGACCATGGCGGCTTTGTGCTTGCGCAGGCGGCGCATGGCGATGCTTAGGGTGGAGCGGCTCTGGGCCGGTTTGGGCGGAGCAGTCGAAACAGTCGTGGTCATGGGCAGGTCCTCACGAGTACCGCACGCGGGGGTCAACCAGACCGTAAGCGAGGTCCGTCAGGAGCTGAAACACCACGGTCAGCAGCGCCAGCAGCATCAGGCAGACCATCACCACATTGAAGTCCTTGCTGACCAGGGCGTCCAGAATAGCTTTGCCCATCCCGGGCCAGGAAAAGACGTTCTCAGTAATCACAGCGCCGCCGAAGAGACCGGGAATGGCCAGCCCCATCAGGGTGACGATGGGCGTGACGGCGTTGCGCAGCGCGTGCTTGTACAGCACTCGGCGGTCAGCCAGACCCTTGGCGCGGGCGGTGCGCACATAGTCCTGCGTGAGGGTTTCGAGCATATTGGCGCGCATAAAGCGCAGGGTCACGGCAATCTCGCGCAGCATCAGAATCATCAGCGGCAGCAAGAGGTACTTGATCTTGTCGAGGGTGACCGCCAGCCAGCCTGCATCCGGGGACAGGTCGCCGCCCAAGCCGCCGGGTGGCAGCGCCACCAGTCCGCCCGTGGCCTGCGGCAGAAAGATGGCAAAGAAGTACATAGCGAGTGCGCCCACCCAGAAGACCGGGGCACTGACGGCCACAAAGGCGAAAAATGTCAGCACGTAATCCAGAACGGAATACTGGCGCACGGCACTGAAAATGCCCAGTGGCACGGCAATCAGGGTGCTCAGCAGCAAGGCAGGCACGGTCAGCAGCAAGGTGTTGGGCAGGCGGTTCTGGAACACGAACTCCAGGGCGGGAATGCCGTGGTCCTGGGAATACCCGAAGTTGCCTGTCACGGCCTCTTTGAGCCAGAAGAAATAGCGGGTGTACCAGGGCTGGTCGAGGCCATAAGCGGCCTTCAGGCGGGCAATATCTTCTGGGGTGATGTTGCTGTTGCCGAACACCAGCTGATCCACCGGATCGCCCGGCTGCAGCGCAGTCAGCATAAAGATCAGCAGGCTGATGACCAGCAGCAGCGGAATCATCTGCAGAACGCGGCGAAGTGCGTAGGTTCCCATATCTGTCCTCAAACGGTGGGCAGGGGCCCAAGAAAGGCGGGAAGCGCCGCCGCAGTGGCGAGGCTTCCCGCTCCGGATGGCCGGGGGCACGCAGGCGGTGCCTGGGGGCTCCCCGGCCGCACCGGCTTACTTCTGCTTGTACTCCTCGGCGGCGCCGCGCGACGCCCAGCCGATCTTGGCCGAGTTCCAGCTGGGGTACAGGGTGTAGGCGCTGAAGGTGTAATTCACCAGGCCCGGGACCTTGGTGTACACGTTCACGCGGTAGTACAGGGGCAGCGCCGGCACCTCGCTGTTCCAGATGGCCTGCATGCGGTCAAAGAGCTTGATGCGGTCAGCGAGGTTAAATTCCACCTGCGCCTGCTTGTGCAGGCGGTTGTACTCCGCGTTGTTCCAGCCCGCGTTGTTCTGGCCCGAGTAGCCGTTGGCGGCGGTGGGAATGCCCTCGCCCTTGAACAGGTTTCCTTCTTCGAAGATGGGGTTGCCGGTCCAGGCGTACATGGCCAGGTCCCACTTGCCTTCCTGGCCCTTGCTGAGGAAGTCGGGGCCGAAGAACACGCTGGACGGGTAGTTCTGGATGTTCACCTGCACGCCCACCTGCTTCCACTGGGCCTGCAGAATCTGCTGCACGCGCTCGCGCACCGTGTTGCCAGCCGTGGTGCCGAAGTTCAGGCTGAGCTTCTTGCCACCTTTTTGCAGAATGCCGTCGGGACCAGGGGTCCAGCCCAGGGCGGCAAACAGCTGCTTGGCGCGGGCAGGGTTGTAGTTGTAGTCGTTGACGTCCTTCTTGTACAGCTTGGAAATGGGGTTCACCCAGCTGTTGGACACAGCCTGACGGCCCTGGAACAGCGCCTTGGTCAGGGCGTCACGGTCAATGGCGTACAGCAGCGCCTGACGCATGCGGGGGTCATCCAGGTCCAGATCCTTGGCCTTCTGGCCCCGGGTGTTCACGTCAATGTGCTCCCACACCGCGCCGGGCACGAAGTAGGTCTTGTACTTGCCGCGCTCGGTGCGGGCGAGGTCCACACCCTGATCGAAGGTGAGACCCACGGCGCTCACGGCGTCCAGCTGACCAGACAGGATATTGACCTTCAGGGTGTTGGTGTTGGGGATAAAGCGGTAGGTGACGGTCTGGATGTACTTTTCCTGATCCTTGGGGTGCATCCAGTAGTTGGGGTTACGGGTGAGGGTCAGGCTGTTGCCGCTGCGCCACGCGGTGGGGCGGAAGGGCCCGGCCACCACCTTGGGCAGGTTGCGCGCCGTGGTATAGCTGGAGATGAACTTCTTCCACTCCTCGTTGACCACCTTGGCGTCCTTCTCGTTTTTCGTCTTGGCGTCAAAGGCGTTCCAGGCGGCGCCCATCACGTGGCTGGGGGCCAGGCTGGGGCTGGTCTGGTCCGCAAACAGGTAGGGCGGCTCGTAGGTGATGGTGAAGGTGTCAGCGTCGGCCACCGTGATCTTGGCGCGGTTCCAGGGCGAGCGGTCCGGCACCGGCACGCGGTCGTCGTTGACGAGGCGGTGCCAGAACTGGAAGTCGGCCACCTTGATGGGCGTGCCGTCGCTCCACTTGGCATCCTTGCGAATGGTGTAGGTCACGGAGTTGCGCACCACGTCACCCGCCGCATTCCTGACGATCTTGTAGTCACCGTTGGCAATGCTGGGCACACGGGTGGCAATGTCGGCGTAGGGCTCGCCGTCGTCATCCAGGCCAATCAGGCTGGCGCCCATGTACCCGTTGATCTCGCTGGTGATGGCGAGGTTGTTGGTGTTCCAGGGGTCGTAGATGTTCGGCGGCTCTTGCGAGGTGCCGATCACCAGGCTGTTGTTGGCCGGGCCAGCCAGCGCGGCGCCAAGCAGAAATGCGGTCAGGGCCAAGGTCTTCTTCATATGAGCCTCCGGTTGAGCGGGCAACACTGCTTCCCTTCTGTGATGATGAGGGTCAGTATAAGGCCCGCTGAAAGCGCGTCAAGAAGATCTTGGGGGGATTGCTCATCAAGCTGTGCAGCGTGGCGGCGCGGACCAGCAAAAAAAGAGCAGGGCCGGAGGATGCCCCCCGGCCCGGTTCGCCTGTGCTGAAACCTAGTGGCTCCCGCAGCCGCTGCTGCCCTCGCCGTCGGGCGACTGGGCGCCGTCGGTGCGGAAGGACGACCCGCAGCCGCATGCCGAGGTGGCGTTGGGGTTGTGAACAGTGAAGCCACCCCCCATCATGTTCTCCACGAAATCCACTTCACTGCCGCGCAGCAGGGGCAGGCTCATGCGGTCCACGAGCAGCTTCACGCCCCGGTCGTAAACGATGGTGTCCCCTTCCAGTTCGCGGTCGTCAATGGCCATGCCGTACTGGTAGCCGCTGCAGCCGCCGCTCTTGATAAACACGCGCACGCCGGCGTTCTCTTTACCGCTGTTGGCCAGGATACTCAGGGCCTTTTGCGCGCCGAATTCGCTGATGCTGATGTCATGGGCGGGCACGCCGCCGGTCTGTTCGGGTGTAGTGGTCGCCGTCATGCGTGAAGCGTAACACCATTGGAGAAATAAAAACGTGCGCGGAAGGCAAAGTGGGATGGCGGTCGTGCTACGGCGGGCGCTGCAGCCACTACTGCCCTCCTTCAACGTTCATCGGCTCTCCTTCACTCTTAGGGAGGCAGCGCCGCTTACATTCCTTGAGCGTCCTCCTGTTAAGATGGACCGTATGACGAACCCTTATGCTGAGTGGTTCGAGCAGCTCCGCAGCGAATACGGGGAGCAGCTCCGCGCCATGCCCCTCCCCGAAGGCCTGCCTGAACACCTGCGTCAGCTGATTAACGCGCATGACGAGGACGCCATCCAATTTATGATCAAGCTAGCGTGGCAATTTGGCGCCCAGGTCGGGTACGCCGCTGGCAGCCGTGAAGGGGTTTCGCCAGCGGTCAAGATGCCCACCAGCCGCGTTCAGGCTTAAGCGCCCTCGCTTCCGGCCCCCACTTCCGCCGCTCCCGCCTGTGCATGGAGCGGCGTTCAGTTGCTGCGCTGCCGAGGCTGGGCCCAGCAGCCGACTTCTGGGGCTGGATCAGGCAGCAAGCCACGAGCCACCAGTTCTTCCAGCACCAGGGTGGCGAAGGTGCGCAGCGTTGTTTCATGCGTCTCTCGGTCCAGGCCCAGGCGCCGGGCTTCGCAGGCAAGGTGAAATGCCAATTCATCCATCGTGCCAGTCAAGCACACCAGGGCTGTGGTTGGAGGGGCGGCGGCAAGCAAGAAAGAAACCGCCCCGGCGAACAGCACCGGGGCGGCAAGAGAACGATTGGGTTCAGTCGTCGGCGTGGGCGTGGGCCAGGGAGTCACGCTCATCAGCTTCACGCAGGGCGCGGATGCCGCGCACGATGCCCAGCGTGGCGAAGTAGCTGAGAACCGGCACGCCAATGGTCAGAATCCAGAGGATGGTGTTGGCATTGCCTTCGCTCAGGATGCCGCTTTGCACCAGTTCGACCTTATAGCCCGCCACGGAGAGCACGATCATCATGGCCAGGAAGGCGACGCCAGCGGCCAGACGAACAGGATGGTTGGTGGGGTTTTCAGCGTAGTACTGGTTGTCCTTGGCACGGTCCAGCATAGGCACCGCGAACATGGCCCCGATGATGATGCCCGGGAAAACCATGGCGCCCACGAACTCGGCGCTGATCACGCCGCCCAGCACTTCCAGCTCAAAGCCGGGAATAATGGCCAGGGCACCGAAGACCCACAGCAGGTACCAGTCGGGCTTGATGGAGCTGATGGGCTGCGGGCTGGGCGGCCCGTAGTGTTCAATGGGGTGCACGGGGATAAAGGCCGAGAACAGCACCACCAGACCCGTGAACAGCAGGGCCAGCAGCAGCATGATGGGGGTCTGCTGGGTGCTCAGCGGCACACCCACAATCTTCTTGTAGGCAATGCGCTTGGCGTACTGCGGCTGGGTGTGCTTCTGCTTGATCATGATCAGCATGTGCGCGCCGGTCAGGGCCAGCAGAATGCCGGGCAGCAGCATGATGTGGTAGCCGTAGATACGGGGGATGATGCCTTCACCAGGGAAACGGCCTGCAAAGGCGGCCTGCGCCAGCCAATCGCCCACCCAGGGTACTGATTTGGTGATGGCGTAGATGACCTGCACCGTGTTGTAGGCGTAGTTGTCGTAGGGCAGGATGTAGCCGGTCACCGCCGTCAGGGCGGCGAAGATCAGCAGGAGCATGCCAATCCACCAGTTGATTTCACGGGGCTTCTTGAAGGCGCCCGTGAAGTACACGCGCATCATGTGAATCACGGCCGCCGCCACCATGATGTTCGCCATCCAGTGGTGGATGCGGCGGAGCATGTCCCCGAAGGGCATGGCGTTGATTTTCAGGGTGGAGTGGTAGGCCGCCGGAATCAGATTAGGTTTGTCGACTGTGCCTGGATCGAATGAGTTGAGAACAGGGGTGTTGCTGGGCTCATAGGACAACGCCAGCAGGATGCCTGTAATGATCAGCACGACCAAGCTGAACAGCGTGATTTCACCCAGGAAGAACGAGTGATGCACGGGAAAGGCCTTGCGCAGGAACTTATCGTTCAGGCGCGAGATATGCAGACGATCATCCAGCCACTGGTTCATCCGAGAATCTCCTCCACCCGCTGTAGATAGCCTTCCCAATCCCGCTCATTGAGGTAGCCGAAGGGCGCCGTGACGAACGTCTCGGTCACCACCAGACGGTCTCCATCGAGCTTGATGGGCAACTGGGGCATGGACCGGGGGGGTGGCCCGCCCACCACCTTGCACCCTTGCAGCAGGTCGTAGCGGCCCGAGTGGCACCCGCAGAACAACTTGGTGGAGTCGTTGGGGTCATTGGGCACGGGGCAACCCGCGTGGGTGCACTTGTTGGAGTAAGCGACGATCCCGCTTTCCGTGATGCCTTCGAGCTTGAGCACCACTTCGGCATGACCGCCGTGCTCTTCTGGCTCCTTGAACCGGCTCTTCTCGAAGCGGAACACCGCCAGCTGGTTGTTGGGCTCGCCCTTGCGAATCACATCCCGGCCGTTTTCATCCTTGCCCATAGGCCAAGCCGAAACGCCCTGCTCGCTGAGCTCCGACACCTTGATGGGCTGCCCTTCCTTGGCAGCGTCAGCGTGGACGAGGATATCGCCAGCGCGGGGCGGCGCTTTGTCCTGGGTGATGCGCAGGGCCGGCTTGGCGCCGCCCAGAGCACTCACCAGTCCCAGCGTGCCCACAGCGGCAGCGCCGCCCATAGCCGCATTCACGAAGCGGCGACGCGTAATTTCTGGGTCTTGTTTCTTGTAACGGGTCATGTTCTCTAACCTCTCTTACCAGGGGAATTCGCCGCTGGCGTCTTCAACAAGCACTTCGCCGTCCATGAAGAACTTCTTGTACAGCGCGATGCTGGCCGCCAGCATGAGCAGGATCATGGCCGCGTAGAAACCTTCCATCGTGACGTTGGGCATCACAGGCTCCTTGGCCGCCCAACCCGCAAAATCAGTCACCATTTGGCGCACGAACAGGATGCTGAACAGGACAGTCAGGCCGAGCGTGGTGATGATGCCCAGGGTGGCCAAGGGCGTGGAGCGAACCTTGTGAATGCCGGGGTGGAGTTCCTGGCCTTCGGCCCAGACGCTGTACAGACCGATAAGCCCGTAGGTCAGCAGCACCATCACGAAGGTGGCCAGGAAGATTTCGGGCAGCTTCAGGTCCTCAGGCACGAAGCGGCTGCGGTTTTTCAGCACCGCCGGGTCAATCTTGCTCTGGCTGGCCTGCACCACCGCAGGGGTCAACGGCTCCTCAATCTTGTTGCCCCAGGAGTTCAGCACGTAGTTGGCAACCGCGTAGACCTGCTTTTCGTCAATGGCGATGGCTGGCATCTGGCCTTTGCCCTTGGTAATGATGTTGTAGACGTACGCGGGATCCTTGACGATCTTGGCGTTGTTGGCCAGTGCTGGGCCCACGGCGCCCTGACCTTCTGCACCGTGACAGCTCGCGCAATTTCCGGAGTAGACCGTGGGTCCAGCGGTGGGCCATTCCTTGCTGATGCTGGCGACCACGGCCGGGTCAGCGACCACCGGCTCCGGCGCCGTTTCCTTGTTGAACAAGAACAGCAGGATAATCCACATAATGGCCGCACACACGATGGCGACCCAGGGCATGACAGCGTCGTTTCTTTCCACGTTCCCTCTCCCTCAGCGTGAAGTGGCCTGTACAGTTCCGCCCCGCTTCGCGGACGGGAAAACCTGCGCTTCAGAGGCCTAATGCGGGTCAGCATACCACGCGCCGAACACGCGCCCAGCCGCGCTCTCCAGGCAGAAAAGCAGGGCTCTGGCACCCTGCATGATGCGCCTGACCGAGCGGTTAAATGTCCCCCTGCTGGCCTGCCTGCCCCAGTTCTGCCAACAGGGGCCAGAGGGCGTCGGCCAGGGCCACCACATCGCGGTTTTCGGGGTGTTCGCGGGGATCGGCGCCGCCGCGCGAGAGCAGGGCCACTACCAGGGGCCGAGGCGTCCAGAGTAGCCCCACATCATGGCGCACGCCCAGTAGTTCGCCGCTCTTGCTGGCCACCCGGTAGCGCAGCTCGCCCTGACCGTCGCGCGGGACCCGGCGGCCAATGATGTCGCGGTACTGCTGGCGCTCCAGAATGCTCAGCGCCAGCGCCGTGTGCTCGGGGGCCAGCCACTCGCCCGCCGCCAGGGCGCGCAGCACCTCGGTCTGGTCGCGGGCGGTGGTGGCGTTGCGCTCGCCCCGGCGCTGGGCTTCGTTTTGCAGCTGTGGGGGCAGTTGGAGCTTGCCCACGAGGCGGGTGCCGGTGAGGCCCTGCGCGGCCAGCCACGCATTCACCGCATCCACGCCCAGGGCTTCAATGACCATATTCGTGGCGGTGTTGTCGCTCACCACGATCATCAGGGTCAGGACGTCCTGCCATGTGAGCGCGAGGCCTGGGCCCAGTTCGTGCAGCACCCCCGCGCCCCCAGCACGGTCCCTGGCGGTCATGGTCACGCGCCCGTGCAGCGGCAGGCGTCCGGCCTGGGCCTGCTGCAAGGCCAGCACCAGCAGCGGCACCTTGATGGTGCTGGCGGCCGGAAACACCTCGTCGGCCTGCCAGGACACCAACTCTGTGCCGTCCAGAGTGCAGATGCGCAGCCCCACCTGACCGGGAAAGCCCGCGCCCATCAGGCGGTCCTGAAACGCGGGCCAACCACCCTGCACCAGCGTTCCGCCTACTCGTCCGGCCACGAGAGCCCTGAGAGCGCGGCGAAGGGGTGGGCCGTACCCACCGGGCGCAGGGTACAGAAGGGCAGGGTGCCTTCGGGTTCCACGCGGTGCAGGCAGCCAGGGCATTCGGGAAAGGCCTGCTCGGTGTAGGCCAGATCCGGTTCCTGGCTGGGCAGGCTCCATTCACGGCCGCAGCCCGCCTGAAAGGTCACGGGCGCGGCGGCGGCCGGGGGCGCCACGCGGCGGTTGTCTGAGCGGCCCCTCTTACTCAAGGTTGGCAATGCCCTCGCGGATGGCATACAGCGCCGCCTGGGTGCGGTTGTTCAGCTGCAGCTTGGTAAAGATCTCCGAGAGGCGGTTGCGAACCGTCTTCTCGCTGATGTCCAGGCGCAGGGCGATGTCCTGGTTGGAAAAACCCTGGGCCAGCAGTTTGAGGATCATAGTTTCACGCTCGTTCAGGTCGGCGTGCTTTTCGCTGGGCAGTTCCTCGCGCTTGTCGCGGAAATCGTCCAGAACGTTCTGGGCCATATCTGGGTCCAGCAGCGCCTCGCCGGCCGCCACCCGGCGAATGACGTCCAGCAGGGTGGCCGCGTCGGCATCCTTGAGGACGTAGCCGCGCGCGCCGGCCTTGACCGCCTCGAACACGTAGCGGTCCTGGCGGTACATGGTGATCATGATGACCCGGGCCTGCGGGTCAATCTCCAGGATGCTCTGGGTGGCTTTCACGCCGTCCAGATCGGGCATCTGAATGTCCATCAGGATCACGTCGGGGTGGGTGTCGGCGGCGTAGCGGATGGCCTCGCGGCCATTGGCGGCTTCACCGATCACGCGCATGCCCTCGGATTCCAGCAGGCTGCGCAGCCCCTGACGGAACAGCGCGTGATCGTCCACGAGCAGAACGCGAATCATGAACCCAGTGTAGGGCAGCGGCGCGGGGCAGACCGTGGTGCCAGCCGGGAGGAATTTGTAAGCGCCGCTTCTGTACACTGCGGAGGTGATCACGTGGTTTGATGCGCTGCTGGTGACCCTGTGGGCCGTGCTGACCGCCCTGGGCGCGCGGCGCGGCCTGGCCGGCCTGGCCTGGGGTGTGGGGGGCCTGGCGGCCTGCTTTCTGGCCAACGCCCTGGTGGGAGGCGCGGCGGCCGCGCTGCTGGCCGCCCTGCTGGGCGTGGGCATCGCCGTGATGACCCTGCGCCTGATTCCCACCCCGCTGGAGCATCCCTGGCACCTGGGGGCAGGTGCGCTGGGCGGCTTTCTGCTGGGGGGCACGCTGATTTCCGCCCTGGCCCTGGGCTTTCCCCTGGACGTGAAGGTGGGTACCGAAGGGCGGCGCGCCGTGTATCCGTCGGCCAGCCTGCAGCTGGGCCTGCAGAGCGCCGTGCGCGACTCGGTGGTGCAGAGCAGCCTGCGCGGCGTGTGGGGCAGCAGCCCGGCCCTCAAGACCCTGCTGATTCCGGATCAGGCGCGCGCCCGCTAATCCGGCGCCCGCTCCTGCCCCCGCCCCGGCTTAGCTGGGGCGGGGATCTTCTGCTTGAGGGGCAGGTGTTTCGGCGTGGGGCGTGCCGGCGCGCTGGCTGAGTACGGTGGCGACAACCACCAGCACGCCTCCCAGGGCGCCGCGCAGGCCCACCTGCTCGCGCAACAGCACATAACTGAACGCGGTGGCGGTGACCGGCTCCAGCGCATAGATCAGGCTGGCCTCGGCGGCGCTGACATGCCGCTGGCCGATGGTTTGCAGCAGGGTGGTCACGGCAGTGGCCGCCACGCCCAGGTACAGCAGCGGCGCCCAGGCCTGCGGGGGCGGCAGCAGCTGGGCTGGGGCACTGAGCAGCGCCCACACCCAGGCCAGGACCGTCACACTGAGCACCTGGGCCACCGTGAAGGGCAGCGCGGCGTGGCGGTGCGCGGTGCCTTCCAGCGCCACGATGAACCCGGCGTACGTGACGGCGCAGGCCAGGGCCCAGGCGTCGCCCACCACCCAGGCGCCGCCTTCCCAGGACAGCAGCCCCAGGCCCGCCACTGCCAGCGGGAGCGCCGCCCACAGCGGCAGGGGCAGGCGGCGGCGCTGGGCCAGGGTCAGCCACAGCGGCACCAGCACCACGCTGAGGGCCGTGAAGAATGCCGCGCGGTTGGCGGTGGTGGTTTGCAGGGCAATGGTCTGGGTGCCGTAGCCGGCAATCAGCCACGCGCCCAGCATCAGGCCGTCGCGCCACAGCGGACTGGGGCTGGAGGGCGGTGACTGGACGGGCTGGGAGCGCCACAGCAGCAGCGGCAGCAGCGCCACCGAGGCAATCGAAAAGCGCCACGCAATGAGCAGCGGCGCACTGAGGCTTTCGCCCAGGGTTTTCACCACAGCGAACGTGCTGCCCCACAGGCAGGTGACCAGAAGCAGCAGCAGCGCACCGCGCGCACGGGCAGACATGGGCGGCAGTGTAGAGCAGCGTCGGCCCAGAGCTGGGCGGGGGGCAGTCTGCCGCGCGTGACTGGGAAGTGACCCCAGACACCGGACATGCAAAGGTCAGCGGTTCAGGTAACGGTACAGGGCCAGCCCCGTGCCCACGGCCCCCGCCGCAAAGACCAGCAGCAGGGCGAACAGCGGGGCGTCTTGCATCAGCAGCA
Source organism: Deinococcus aquaedulcis (assembly GCF_019693445.1). NCBI lineage: Bacteria > Thermotogati > Deinococcota > Deinococci > Deinococcales > Deinococcaceae > Deinococcus > Deinococcus aquaedulcis. The sequence continues at coordinate 14,038 of NZ_JAHRBL010000023.1, forward strand.
CCGCCAGCAGGGCCATCGTCAGCCCTTCGCCCACCAGCGCCGGCACCGACACCCGGGGCAGCGCCCGCGCCAGGGCCAGCACACTCAGGGGGGCTAGCACGCAGGCCAGCAGGGTCACCAGCCACAGGGTCCACGACATGGGCGCAGTGTAGAGCGGGCGATGGGTCCTCCCGAAGTTGTTGCCCTTCCACTGCATCAGGCCCGGCAGAGCCTCACCCTCAATCAGTCCAGCGGTTCGAGTTCGTTGACCGGGACTTCGCTGTCCTCACCCGGAGACTCAGCGCCGTCAACCGGAAGCGGCTCGGGGTCCTCAGGCGCCTCCAGGGCAGGGTCGCTGGGCTGGGGCTCGGGCAGGGGGTCCGGCTCGGGGGCAGGAATGGGGTCGGGCTCCGGCTGCGGCTCGGTGACCGGGTCAGCGGGCGGCGGACCAACGGGGGCCGCCGGGTCTGGCTCCTGGGGGACAGGGTCGGGCGCGACTGGCTCCTCAGGCTGGGGGATGGGGTCGGGCTGGGGGTCTTCGGGCAGAACCGCCGGTTCAGGCTCGGGGGCGGCTGGGACAGGGGCAGGCGGCGTGGGTTCAGGCTGGGGGGCCGGCGGCGGTGAGCGGCGGCCAAAAAACCCACCCTGGGCGCCGCTGCCGTCGCGCGCCACCGGGGCGTCGTCGCCCTCGCCGGTGCGGAAAGCCATGTTCACCTGCCGCACCACGCGGTACTCAATGCCGTCGGGCTGCCCGAACGTGGCGACTGGCTGGTCTTTCAGGGCGCCCGCCACCGCCTGCTGCCAGATGGGCGTGGGTACGTCGCCGCTGGTGGCCCAGCCGGGCAGCGCGCCGCCCTCCTGCTTGCCCACCCACACGGCCCCGGCAATGCCCGGCGCCACCCCGGCGAACCACAGGTCCTTGACATCGTTGGTGGTGCCAGTCTTGCCCCCCACCGGCCAGCCGGGAATGCGGGCCCGGGTGGCCAGCCCGCCCTGCGGGGCCGAGAGGTCGTTCACCACGCCGCGCAGCATGTCCAGGCCCAGCCACGCCGTGCGGGTGTCCCAGACCCGTTTGGCCACCGGGGCGGGGCGGGTATACAGCACCTTGCCGCGCGCGTCTTCCACCTTGCGCACCAGCGTGGGCTCGTAGTACAGCCCGCCGTTGGCAAAGGCTGCGTAGGCCGCCGCCATCTGCAGCGGGCTGGCTTCCAGCGTGCCGATACTCAGGGGCAGGCCCGCATTGGGGGGCGGCGGGAGGTTCAGTTCGCGCAGCTTGGCTTCAAAGGTGTTCAGGCCCAGCTCCTGGGCCATGCGCACCGTGGGCAGGTTCAACGAGTGGTCCAGCGAATAGCGCAGGGTCACGTAGCGCCCGGTCCAGCGGCGGTTGTAGTTCATGGGCTGGTAGTCGCCACGAATGGGCGCGTCCAGCACGGTATCGCTCTGCTTCCAGCCTTTTTCCAGGGCCAGGGTATACAGCAGCGGTTTGACCGAACTGCCCACCTGCCGCCGCGCCTGGGTGGCGTTGTTCCAGTCGCTGGGGCGCCCACCACCGAGTTTCTGGCCCACCAGCGCCAGCACCTCGCCGCTGTCGGGCCGCACCAGGGCGATACCCAGGGTGGCGCCGTCCGGCAGGCGGGCGTCCTGGCTGGCCTGCTCGGCGGCGGCCTGCGCCTGGGCACTCATGCCGGTGTAGATGCGCCCGCCCCCGTACAGCGCCTTGCGGCCAATGAGGGGCAGCAGTTCCTTTTCCACCGCCTGCAGGTACGAAAAGTTGGCGAAGTTGCCCGCGCCTTCCAGCCGCTTCAGGTTCTCGTCTAGGCGCTCCGGGCGCTCCAGGGTGGCCGAGCGCAGGGTGCCGTCCGCGTTCCAGCCCAGGCGCCACCCCGCCGGATAAATAGGCGTTTTCCAGGCCGCGTCGGCTTCGGCCTGCGTGATCTGGCCGTCCTCGACCATGCGGGCCATCAGGTTCTTCATCAGGGGGCGGTAGGCCTTGAAGTCCTTGTAGCGGCGGTTGGGCGCCGGAATGATGGTCGCCAGATACACGCTCTCAGCAAGGTTGAGTTCTGAAGCACTCTTGCGAAAGTACGCGTGCGCCGCGCCCCCCGCCCCGATGATGTCGCGGCTGCCCCCGTCACCCCAGTAGATGACGTTCAGGTAGGCGTTCAGAATCTGGCCCTTCTCGAAGTTGCGCTCCAGTTGGTAGGCCAGCACCGCTTCCTTGAACTTGCGCTCCGGCGTGCGCGCGCCTTCCAGGTCGTCCAGCAGGGTGTTTTTCACCACCTGCTGCGTAATCGAGCTGCCGCCTTCCAGGTCGTTTTGCAGCAGGCCCTTCAGGAGCCCGCGCGCAATGCCAATGGCGTCCACGCCGCTGTGCTGGTAAAACCGGCGGTCCTCGCTGGTCACCACGGCCTTTTGCAGCCAGGGGCTGATCTGCGAGGGCTTGAGCAGGTTGCGGTTCACGCTGCCCCCGCTGCTGAGGCTGGGGGTCAGGGTACCCACCAGGGTGCCGGCGCGGTCATACACGCGCGTCTGACCGCTGAACTCCAGCACGTCCAGATCGGAGACACTGGGCAGGTCGCGGCCCCAGGTGTACCACAGCCCGCCCGCGCCCGCCGCGCCGGCCAGCAGCAGCACGGCCAGTCCGTTGAAAAACCTCATCCGGGTCACTGTACCCGCTTCGGGTGAGTGCGGGAGGGCGCAGCGTCACGGACCGGGGCGCGGAGGGGGGCCGTCATGGGGCGCAGTGTGCCACGGCACCCGCACAGCTCTCATCCCCCCAAAGCATGAGCGGGACCCCAGGCAGGGGCTCACCCGGCGCTCGCCCGGGCAGGAGAGCCAGGGAACATATGCCTGCGCCCAGGGCGCGTACCATAACCACTTGCGCGCCATGACCCAGCCTGCCTCCTCCCCCCCTGCCGACCTGAGCCGCCTCTTCTCGCCCATCGTGAAGGGGGTGGGGCAGGCCATTGGCGACTACCGCATGATCGAAGACGGCGACCGGGTGATGGTCTGTCTGTCGGGGGGCAAGGACAGTTACACGCTGTTGGACGTGCTGCTGCACCTGCAAAAGCGGGCGCCGGTTGACTTTGAATTGGTGGCGGTGAACCTGGACCAGGGACAGCCCGGCTTTCCCAAGGACGTGCTGCCGCGCCACCTGAAGGAGCTGGGCGTGCGTTTTGACGCCCTGGCTGAGGACACCTACAGCGTGGTGAAAGAGAAAACTCCCGAAGGCAAAACCACCTGCGCGCTGTGCAGCCGCCTGAGAAGGGGCATTCTGTACGGGCACGCCCGCACCATCGGCGCCACCAAGATCGCCCTGGGCCACCACCGCGACGACATTCTGGAAACGCTGTTCATGAACCTGTTCTTTGGCGCCCGCTTAAAGGCCATGCCGCCCAAGCTTCAGAGCGACGACGGCACCAACGTGGTGATTCGCCCGCTGGCCTACGTGGCCGAAGCAGACATCATCCGCTACGCCCAGGCCCGCGCCTTTCCCATCATTCCCTGCAATCTGTGCGGCAGCCAGGAGAACCTGCAGCGCAAGGTGGTGGGCGAGATGCTGGAAGGCTGGGAGCGCGAGCACCCGGGGCGCCTGAACAACATCCTGCGGGCGCTGACCCGCGTGACCCCCAGCCACCTGCTGGACCGCGACCTGTTCGATTTTGCCGCGCTGAGCGTGACCCCGGCCGAGGGCGACAGGGGCTTCGATACCGAGAGCTACCCCGAGCGCGAATTTCTGAACGGCCTGGAAGAACTGAGCCTGCTGGGCTGAAGCCCACTCCCAGAACAGTTGACATTAACGATGATGTTGATTCCTGACCCTCTCTCCTTGTGGGACTCGAAGAGCTGCGCCGCAGCGAGGGGTGAAGGGGTTCGTTTGTCAACCGCCCTAGTGCCGCTGCACGGCGGCCGTGCCAATACCCAGCGCCACGAACACGCCCCCGGTCAGCCCCTTTTGCCAGCGGGCGGCCACGGGCCCGCGTAAGTGGCGCCCGGCGTGCCCGGCCAGCAGCGCGTAAGCACTGTCGCTGAGGGTGGCCAGCACCAGAAACAGCAGGCCCAGCACCAGCGTCTGCCCCCAGACGGGGCCCCGGTCCGGTTGCACGAACTGGGGCAGAAAGGCCAGGAAAAACAGCGCCGTCTTGGGGTTCAGCATGTTCACCACCACCCCCTGCGCGAACAGCTGCCGCAGGGGGCAGGGTTCAGGGCGGTCCTGCAGCCCGGACGCCGGAGGCTCCTTCCGCAGCCACGTCAATACCCCCAGGCCCACCAGGTAGGCGGCCCCCAGCCACTTGAGCAGCCCGAACAGCAGCGCCGACGACAGCACCAGCGCCGACACCCCAGCAACGGCGGCCAGCACATGCACCAGCCCACCCACCTGCACCCCCAGCGCCGACACCAGCCCGGCGCGGCGTCCCTGGTGCACGCTGCGCGCCACGATGTACAGCACGCTGGGCCCCGGAACCAGCAGCAGTGCCAGCGAAGCGGCCAGGAAGGTCAGCAGAACAGCGGGTTCGGGCATGAATCAGGGTAAGGGGTGGGCTGCTGGCTGGGCGGGCACTTGTCGAGGGCAGGGACCTGCCCCAGAACCCCCCGGCCTGGGCCCGGCCGGGTACGCTGGGCGCATGTTCGCTTCCCTGCCCCGCCGGGCCACGCTGCTGGCGCTGCTGGCCCTGGGTCCGGTCCTGGCCCTCTCCCCTGCCCCGCTGCGCTGGCGTGCCCCCGCCGCTCTGCTGGGCTTCGACGGTCAGGGCCGGGTGGTCACTGCCCCGCTTACCCCGGACCGGGGCCCCGACTTCGCCCGGCTGGACGTGCGCGACCCCGGCAGCGGCGCGGTCACGCAGACCCTCTCGCTGCCCACCGCCAAGGCCGGCCCGCCCTTGGCGCCGGCCTGGACCCCTGACCTGGGCACGGTGGCGTGGCTGAGCCAGCCGGGCCCCGGACAGCCACCCGCCCTGCACCTGCGCCGGGGCGACACCCTGCGCACCCTGGGCGGCCCGGGGCAGGGCCTGGAGGGCGCCCAGGTGCTGGCCCTCAGCCCGGACGGGAGCGCGCTGTACGTGGGGAATTTCAACGGCTACGTGCAGGTGTGGGATATGGCAAGCGGGGAGCGGGTGCGCACCCTGCCGCAGAAAAGCTGGGGCGTTGAGCGCCTGCAGTCCAGCCCGGACGGCACGCGCCTGTTCGTGGGAACCCGGGGCGCCTTCACGGTATACGACACCCGCACCTGGGCCGCCCAGGTCCTCCCGGACGCGTTTGCCAAAACGCCCCACTCGCTGGCCTTTACCCCCGACAGCCGCGCCCTGTACGTAGCGGACGGCCATGACCCCGTGCGCCGCTACGACCTGACCCAGCCTGGGCGCCTCACCACCCTGCCGCGCCCGACCGGGCCCTGCGACGTGCCCTTCTGGCAGGGCCGCTGCGCCGCGGGCCCCGTCACCCTGAGCCTGAGCGCCGACGGCCGCACGCTGCTGGTGGGGCACTTTAACGGCCTCGCCGTGGTGTACGACGCTGCCACAGGACAGGAAAGGGGGCGGCAGGCCGGCACCACCCCCTTTTTCACCACCATGACCCCGGACGGGCGCACCCTGCTCAGCGGCGGGGTGATGGACACCCCCCTGCAGGCCCGGACGCTGCCCCAGGCCCCTTAAGCCATGCCCAGCGCCCGCTCCAGAAAGGCGTAAATGTCGGCGGCTTCCTCGATCACCAGCGCAGTGGGTTTGCCGGCCCCGTGGCCCGCGCGGGTCTGAATGCGCAGCAGCACCGGGGCGTCGCCCCCCTGGGCACGCTGCAACTCGGCGCCGAACTTGAAGGAATGGGCGGGCACCACCCGGTCATCGTGGTCGCCCGTGGTGATCAGGGTGGCAGGGTAGGCCACGCCCCCTTTCAGGTTGTGCAGCGGCGAGTAGGCGCGCAGCACCTCGAACATCGCCGGGTCGTCGCTGCGGCCATAGTCGCTGGCCCAGGCCCAGCCGATGGTAAAGAGGTGGTAGCGCAGCATGTCCAGCACGCCCACCTGCGGCACGGCCGCCCCGAACAGGTCCGGGCGCTGGGTCAGGCAGGCGCCCACCAGCAGGCCGCCGTTGCTGCCGCCCTGAATGGCGAGCCGCTGCGGCGTGGTCCAGCCCCCGGCAATCAGGTGCTCGGCGCAGGCGATGAAGTCGTCGAACACGTTCTGCTTGTTGCCCAGGGTCCCGGCCTGATGCCACTCTTCACCGTATTCGCCGCCGCCGCGCAGGTTGGCCTGCACATACACCCCGCCGCGTTCCAGCCACGCCAGCCGCGAGGGACTGAAGGCCGGAGTCAGGCTGATGTTAAAGCCGCCGTAGCCGTACAGCAGCACCGGATTCGTGCCGTCCCGGGGGGCGTCGCGCCGCGCCACGATGAACAGGGGCACGCGCGTGCCGTCCTTGCCCGTGGCAAACGCCTGCGTGATCTCGTAGGGGCTGGGGTCAAAGGTCAGTTCGGGGGCCGCCAGCAGCTCGGGCTCGCCACCGGGCAGTTCCAGGCGGTAGGGCCTGTTGGGGCTCAGGAAGGACGCGAAGCCAAAGAACACCTCCGCCGAGTCAGGGCGGGTGCTCAGGATCACGGTCCCCAGGGCCGGCAGGGCAATGTCCCGCCGCTGGGCGCCCGCGCGGTCATGCAGGGTGAGGCGGTGGCTGGCGTCGCGCAGGGTCAGGGCCAGCAGGCCGTCCGGGACCACGCACACCTCTTCCAGCTTGTCCGGGCCCTCTGGAATGAGCGCCTGGCGCTCGCCCGTGACCACGTTCCAGGCCAGCAGGCGGCCACGCGGGGCATCTTCGTCGGTCTGCACGAACAGGGTGTCGCCGTCGCTGCCCACCATGCGGTACGCGGCGCAGAACTCGGAGACCAGCTCGGTGAACGGCCCGTCCGAATCCAGGGGGCGCACCCACAGCGGCCCGCGCGGATCGGTGCCCTGCCAGACGTGCACCACGAGGTAGCGGGCGTCCTCGGTCACGCTGGCGTGAAAGCCCCAGTCGGGCTGATCGGGGCGGGCCAACACCAGGGCGTCCTCGGCCTGCGGGGTGCCCAGGCGGTGCAGCAGCAGGCGCTGGTGGCGGTTGGCGCCGGTCAGCGTCTCACCGGGCGCCGGGGCGTCGTAGGCGCTGTAGAAAAAGCCGCTGCCATCCGGAAGCCACGCCGCGCCGCTGAACTTGCTCCAGCCCAGCTCGTCGCCCAGGTCCTGCCCCGTGGCGACGTCCCGCACGCGCCACGTCTGCCAGTCGCTGCCGCCGCTCTGGGTGGCGTAGGCCACCATGTGGCCGTCGCGGCTGACCGCCGCCTGCACCAGCGCCACTGTGCCGTCCTCGCTCAGGGCGTTGGGGTCCAGCAGCAGGCGCCAGGGACCGCGCGGGTCCCCGGCGGTTTCCAGGACGGGCTGGTTCAGGAGCCCCGGGTTGTGCATGCGGAAGGAGCGCCCCCCGCGCGACCAGGGAATGCCGGGGCGGGCATAGTTCCACAGGCCGGCCAGCCGCTCGCGGTACTGCGCGCGGCCCGGCAGCGCGGCCAGAAAGGCTTCGGTGGCCTCGTTCTGCGCCGCCACCCAGGCGCGGGTGTCTGGGCTGTCGGGGTCTTCCAGCCAGCGGTAGGGATCGGGCACAGCCACCGCCTCGCCGCGCGCATTCGTGTACAGGTCCACATGATCGCCCCGGTGGGACACCGGGACCGGCCGCTGCTGGGTGGAGGTCACAGCCGTCATTGTGTCAGGGGCACGCCCGCCGCGCATCGGCCGATCCGCGCAGTGCCGAGCAGCCCAGTGCAGATCGGCGGGGAGGGCAAACGTTGGGGGCCGCGTTTGCCTGGGCAGACGCGGCCCCTCCTGGATGCTCTTTATTTCTGTTCGGTGTAGGCCCCCAGCCGGCGGAAGCGCGCCGCGCGGCTGCGCTTCAGGTCGTCCGGGCTCTGCGCCATCAGTTCGCGCAGGTGGCGGCCGACCGCCTCGCCCACCGCCTGGGCCGCCGCGTCGGCGTTGCCGTGTGCGCCGCCCGCCGGCTCGGGAATCACCTCTTCCACAATGCCCAGCTCCAGCAGGTCCGGGGCCGTCAGCTTCAAGGCCTCAGCGGCCAGGGGGGCCTTGCTGGCATCCTTCCAGATGATGCTGGCCGCGCCTTCGGGAGAAATCACCGAGTACCACGCGTTTTCCTGAATCAGCACCCGGTTGCCCACGCCGATGGCCAGCGCGCCGCCCGATCCGCCCTCGCCAATCACCACGTTCACCACCGGCACGCGCAGGTTCAGCATGCGGCGAATGCTCTCGGCAATGGCCCAGCCCTGGCCGCGCTCCTCGGCTTCCAGGCCCGGATAGGCGCCCTGGGTGTCCACCAGCGCCACCACCGGCAGACCGAATTTATCGGCCAGGTCCATTAGGCGCACGGCCTTGCGGTAGCCCTCGGGGTTGGCGCTGCCGAAGCGGCGCTTGATCTTGCTTTTCGTGTCGCGGCCCTTCTGCTGCAGCAGCAGCATGACGGGCACGCCCTGCCAACGCGCAGGTCCGCCGATCAGGGCGGGGTCGTCGCCGTACCGGCGGTCGCCGTGCAGTTCGGTGAACTCCGTGCACAGGCGGTCCACGTAATCCAGCGCCGTGGGGCGCCCCGGGGCGCGGGCCAGTTGCACCCGTTCCCAGCGGCTGGCGGGCTTCCTGGCCTGCTCGGCCTTCAGGCGCTCGACCTCGGCCCGCAGGGGGATGATGGCGGCGTCGAGGTTCTGCCCCGTTTTCTGGGCGGTGCCTTCCAGGTCTCGCACGCGGGCTTCGAGTTCGCGCAGGGTGTCCACAGTCTTGCTCATACGCCCGCCTCTGCAGGGGTGTCCCGGCGGGTGAGCAGACCCAGCAGCGAAGCCAGATACGCGCGGTGCTCGCGGCGGTCCACCACGGCGTCCACCATGCCATGTTCCAGCAGGAATTCCGCGCGCTGAAAGCCTTCGGGAAGGTTCTGGCGAATGGTCTGCTGAATCACGCGCGGGCCGGCAAAGCCAATCAGGGCGCCGGGCTCGGCCACGATCACATCGGCAATGGTGGCGAAGCTGGCAGTCACGCCGCCCGTGGTGGGGTCGGTCAGCACGCTCACGTAGGGCAGGCCCCGCTCGGCCAGGGTCTCCAGCGCCACGGTGGTTTTGGCCATCTGCATCAGGGACAGCGCACTTTCCTGCATGCGGGCCCCGCCGCTGGCGGTCACGATCACCAGCGGCGTGCCGGCCTCGGCGGCGTGTTCGGCGGCGCGGGCGATTTCTTCGCCCACCACGCTGCCCATGCTGCCGCCCGAAAAGGCGAAGTCCATGACGGCCACCGTGACCGGCAGCCCCCAGATGGTGCCGCGCCCGGTCAGGATGGCGTCGGGGCGGCCTGTCTTCTTCTGGGCGCGGCTCAGGCGCTCGGGGTAGCTTTCGGTGTCCTGAAAGCCCAGGGCGTCGGTGGGCTGCACCCGGCCAGAGTGCTGCTCAAAGCTGCCCTCGTCCAGCAGCACAGTCACGCGCTGCGCGGCGTCCAGGCGCAGGTGGTGGCCGCACTTGGGGCACACGAAGGCGCTGGCTTCCAGTTCGCGGTTGTACAGCCCCTCCTTGCACGCGGGGCACTGGGTCCACAGGTCGGGCACGTCGGTGCCCGGCTGCAGTTGCGGGCGACGGCGACGAAAAAATCGGTCAAGGGCCATGCGGTCAAACTCCTCTTCTAGGATGAACTGCCTACCCGCGCATTCTAGGGCGGGCACCCGGCGGGGGCTGCACCGGGTTCAAGTGGCCGCGTGACCCGACTTCAGCGCAGCTTGGCTTTCAGGTAGTCGTCCAGCTGCGCCAGTTGCAGGTTCACGTCGCGGCTCAGGGCGTCCACCCGCGCACTCAGGGCCGCCACCTCGCCCTTCTGCCCAGTACCCGAACCGGCTTCAAGCGCCTGCAGGCGGCGGTCCAGGTGCTCTTGCAGCTGGGCAAAGCGGCTGCCCTCCTGGCTGTCCAGGCTCACGCGCAGGGCCTCCATATCGCGCAGCAGCCGGGCGCTGTCGGCCTGGGCGCGAAGGCCCGTCAGGCCCGCCCAGAAGTAGAACAGCAGCATCAGCAGGGTGGCCAGGATCAGCAGCACCAGGCCCATGGGCACGCCCCGGTAGGTCACGAAGCCCAGGCTCAGGGTGTGCGGGTACATCAGGGCGTTGGTGTTCAGCACCGCAAACAGACCCAGCAGCACCAGCAGGGCGATCAGCACAGCGGTCCGCATATGGGGGCAGCGTACACCGCTCCCTCCGGCGCGCCACTTGCGCAAACGTTCACGCATCCGCCTTTTCGGGGCCGCGCCCGGTGTAGGCTGCAGCTTGTATGTCACTCGTCGTGCTGGTCACCCTTCCCCCGGAACGGGCGCTGGATCTGGCCCGGATTCTCGTCAATGAGCATCTGGCCGGCTGCGTGAACATCGTGCCTGGCCTGCAAAGCGTCTACCGCTGGCACGGCGAGGTCGCCGAGGACCCTGAAAGCCTCCTGCTCATCAAGACCACCGGCGAGCAGTACCCGGATCTGGAGGCGCGCATCAAGGCCCTGCACCCCTACGAGGTGCCGGAAATCATCGCCCTGCAGTACGACCGCGCCCTGCCCGAATTCCAGACGTGGCTGCTGGGCGCTCTGGAGCCGAAGCAGAGATAGAGCCGTGCCCCACGTAGAGGCGCGCCGCCTGGGTTCTGCCCAGCGGCGCGCCTCAAGCCTCAAGGCCCTTACTGGAACTGGCTGAGTACCACGCTCACGTCTTTCAGGGTGAATGCCATGGTGCAGCCGGCCAGCTCGTTCTGGGTCGCGCGGATCTTGGCCTCCACCGACGCGGTGTTCTTGCCACCCGAGGTCAGGACGGTAAAGAAGTTGACCACCGTGCCCGCATCTGGGGCCGCCACACTGAGGGTCCCGGCCGAGACGTCATAAGCGGCGGTGCCCACGCCTTCGGACTTCTTGGTGAGGGTAAACGCCGCCAGATCGCGGTCGGCGCCGCTGTCGAACGACGCCTTGTTGGTGGCGTCGCTGGCCTCCAGTTTCACGCGGCGCACCGTCAGGTTCACCTGCTGGGGCTTGGCGCACAGGCCGTTGACATCCACCTTGGCAAAGCCGGTCTTGAACTCCAGACCTCTGGGCTTGATGTTCAGCGGCAGCTCGGGGATGGTGATGTCGTCAAAGGGAGCACCAGCAGTGCTGTAGCTCACGGTGCCCACCACGGCTTCGATGGTCAGCGGCGAGGACGCCACGAGCTGTTTGCCCTCCAGGCCAGCGGGGTTGCTGACCGTCTGGGGCGGGATAAACGAGCCCACGACCCGCCCGCACCCAGACAGGGCCAGCGCAGCGCTCAGGGCGGCAACCGAAACAACGATCTTTTTCATAGGAACTCCTTCAAACACACTGCGGCCAAAGGGCGAACTGCCTGGACCCCTCAAGTCTACAGAAGTGATGAAGGCCGGCCGATGAAGTGGCTCACGTCTTGGGCGGTGCAACAAAAATCCCCGCCACAGCGGACGGGGGATTTCTCTTGTGGCGGGCCCTGTAGGACTTGAACCCACGACCTACGGTTTTGGAGACCGCCGCTCTACCAACTGAGCTAAGGACCCTTTTTCTCGCGCCGACTGGGGCGCGGGCCTGTGCAGAGTAGCAGAGGCCCCAAAAGCGTGCAAGAGGCAAGGGTGAGCCGCAGCACTGTCCGTTCAGCCCGATCACTGGCCTACAGTACCCCTGCGCCAAACGGCCTAGGCGGTGCCCAGCCCGGGCCCAGATGCTCTAGGTTGAACGGTGATGACAGCCAAACTTGCGGCGCAGCGGCCACGGGGCGCGGGGGCGCGGGCCGCCCAGGTGCTGGAGGCGCTGGAGACCCTGTACCCCGACGCCCGCACTGAACTGGACTTTCAGACCCCTTTTGAACTGCTGGTGGCCACGGTGCTCAGCGCCCAGGCCACGGACGTGAGCGTAAACGCCGCCACCCCTGCCCTGTTTGCCGCCTACCCCGACGCCCACGCCATGAGCGAGGCCCAGCCCGAGGACCTGGAGCCCCTGATTCGCCGCATTGGCCTGTACCGCGCCAAAGCGCGGAATCTGGCGGCGCTGGCCCGGCTGCTGGTGGAGCGCCACGGCGGCGAGGTCCCCAACGACTTTGACGCTGTGGTGGCACTCCCCGGCGCCGGACGCAAAACGGCGAATGTGGTCCTCAGCAACGCTTACGGCTACCCGGCTATTGCCGTGGACACCCACGTGGGGCGCCTGAGCCGCCGCCTGGGCCTGAGCGTGCAGACCAATCCGGACAAGGTGGAGGCTGACCTGCAGGCCCTCTTTCCACGCGAGCGCTGGGTCTTCCTGCACCACGCCCTGATTCTGCATGGGCGCCGGGTGTGCACCGCGCGCAAGCCCGACTGTCCGGGCTGCGTCATGAACACCTTCTGTCCCAAAGTGGGGGTGGCGTGAAGGGACGCGGCCTGTCGTGGCGCTTCTCGCGGCAGGTGTGGCTGTTCCTGAGCTCGGTGTTTGTGTTCGGCCTGTCGCAGGCCTTTACGGCGCTGTTCCTGAATTTCTACCTGCGCGCCCTGGGCCTGGGGGCCGAGTGGCAGGGCCTGCTCAACGCCCTGCCCGCCGTGACCCTGGCCGCCCTGAGCCTGCCGGCAGTGGCGCTGGCCCGGCGCATCAGCAACGCGCACACGCTGAAGGTGGGGGCCGTTCTGGGCCTTGTGGGCACCGCCCTGCTGGTGCTCGCCAACGGCCCCGCGCTGGTGGTCCTGGGGGCCATCGTGCAGGGGGCGGGCGCCGCCCTGAGCATCGTGGCGGGCTCGCCCTTCATGGCCAACCAGAGCGACGAACGCACCCGCGTGACCCTGTTTAGCGTGCAGAGCGCCCTGATGACCGGGGCAGGGTTTCTGGGCAATCTGCTGGGCGGGCAGGTGCCGGCCGCCTACGCGGGCTGGACCGGCACCGAGCCAGACGGCCTGGGCGCCCTGCGCGCCGCGCTGGCGGTGGCTGCCGGGCTGCAGCTGCTGGGGCTGGTGCCGGTGCTGGGCCTGAAGCCCAGTGGCAAAACGGTGCGCGAAGGCCGCAGTTTTCGTGTGCAGGACAAGCGCACCATGGCCCGGCTGGTGTTGCCCAACATTCTGGTGGGGCTGGGCGCTGGGGCCACCATCCCCTTCCTGAACCTGTTTATTGAGGGCAAGTTCGGCATCAGCTACGCCGGGCTGGGCACGCTGTTCGCCTGGACCAGTCTGGCCACCGCCGCCACCGCGCTGCTGCAGCCTCTGCTGGTGAGGCGCCTGGGGCAGCTGCAGGCGGTGCTGCTGGTGCAGGCCAGCAGCCTGCCGTTCCTGGCCCTGCTGGGCTTCGCCCCCAGCCTGTGGCTGGTCACGGCCGCCCTGTTTACACGCGGCGCCCTGATGAACGCGGCGGGCCCGGTGTACTCCGCCTACGCCATGACCGCGCTGCCCGAGGATGACCGCCCCATGTACTCGGCAGTGAACGTGATCGCCTGGGATCTGGGCTGGGCCGCCAGCAGCGTCCTGTCCGGCGTGGTGCGCGGGGCGCTGCCTTTCTCGGCGGCCTTTCACGTGCTCTTTGCCTGGACGCTGCTGATGTACGCTGCCAGCGTGGTTGCCATCTATCTGGGGCTGTACCGCCCGGCGCGCCTGAAGGGGGCCCTGGCCCCGGTTTCACCGCCTGCCTGAACGTGCACGCCCGGAAGGGGGGTAGACTGCAGGTGATGAGTGACACGTCTCCCCTTCGCCGCCTGCACCGCGTTCAGGAGCTGGACCTGAACCTCGACCGCCTGCGCGACGAGGAACACAACATTCCTGACGATCTGCGCGCCGCCCGCGCCGAGCAGGAGCGCCTGAACAACGAGCTGGAAGACACCGAAATCACCCTGGAGGGCGTGGACAAGCAGGTGCGCCAGCAGGAACTGGACCTGGCCGGCACCCGCGAGCAGATTGCCCGCGCCCGCGAAGAGCAGGAAAAGAACGCCTTTGACGCCCGCGCGCAGTCGCAGTACGGCAGCCGCATTCAGATGCTCTCCGAACGCGCCGACGAGATGGAAGAGGACCTGGGGCCCCTCAAGGCGCGCCAGCAGGAACTCAATGAACGCTCGGCCGCCCTGCGCGCCCAGCACCGCACCCTGCGCCCCACCCTGAATGACCTGGAAACGCGCGACGAAGCCCGCGTGCAGGACCTGCGCGACCAGGGCGCCGCTGACCGCCAGGAACGCGCCGATCTGGTGGCGGCCCTGGACGCCCGCACGGTGCGCGAATACGACCTGATCCGCCGGGCCAAGAAGGGCCTGGGCGTGGTGGAGATCAAGGCCGGGCGCTGCAGCGGCTGCAACGTGAACCTGCCCGTGAACGTGCAGCAGAAAGCCGCCCAGGGCAAACTGCCCCCGGTGAAGTGCCCCAGCTGTGGCCGCTTCCTGATCCGCCTGGATCTGGCGTAGGAGGAGAACAGAAACCGTGCCCCCAAGCTGTTTTGGGGGCACGGTCTTATTCATCGCTGGAAAAAGGTTTTAACCGGGTAATAAGTCCAATCCGAGTTCTTGCAGAAATTTATTGTGTTCCTGAGTGGCCTTGCGGATGCGGTCCTCCAGGGCCATCAGATTGTCATGCACCGCCCCCAGGTCGATTTCTTCTTCTGCTTTATCGGTGCTGACATACCGGGTGATGTTCAGGTTGTAGCCGTTCTGCGCGATTTCGTCCAGCGGCACCCGGCGCGAGTAGTGCGCCTCCTCGCGGCGTTCCCGGTAGGTGTCCAGAATTTTGGTGATGTCTTCGGGGCGCAGTTCGTTCTGGCGCTTCTTCTTGCCGAAGTGCTCACTAGCATTGATGACCAGCACGTCATCAAACTTCTTGCACTTTTTGAGGACCAGAATCGCCACCGGGATGCCCGTGGAATAGAACAGGTTGGAGGGCAGCCCAATGATGGTGTCAATGTGGCCATCTTCCAGCAGTTTGCGGCGAATGCGTTCTTCTGCGCCGCCCCGGAACAGGACGCCGTGCGGCAGGATAATCGCCATCGTGCCCATCGGCGCGAGGTAGTGAAAGCCGTGCAGCAGAAAGGCGAAATCTGCCGCCGACCTGGGCGCCACGCCATAACTCTTGAAGCGGGCGTCCTGCGCCGTCGCTTCGGTGGGCTCCCAGCGAAGGCTAAAGGGCGGGTTGGCGACCACCGCGTCGAATTGCGGCTTGTTGGCGGGGTTCTCATCCTTAAAGATGTCCCAGTCGTTGCTCAAAGTGTCGCCGTGAAAAATCTCGAATTCGGTGTCCTTGACGCCGTGCAGCAGCATGTTCATGCGGGCGAGGTTGTAGGTCGTGATGTTCTTTTCCTGGCCGTAAATCTTGCCGATATGGCCCCCGTGCGCCTCCACCGTGCGCCGCACGTTGAGCAGCAGCGACCCGGAGCCGCTGGTCATGTCCAGCACACTGCCCAACCGCTTCTTGTACCCCAGCGCGGGGTCCTGGCTATCGAGCGCCACGATGCCCGACAGCACACTGGACACCTGCTGAGGCGTGTAGAACTCGCCGGCCTTCTTGCCCGACCCCGCCGCAAACTGCCCAATCAGGTACTCGTAGGCGTCGCCCAGCACGTCGGAATCGGTCGAGAACCCGCTGAGGCCCTCGGCGATCTTGCCCACGATGGTGGTCAGCTTCTTGTTGCGTTCCGCCTGGTTCTTGCCCAGCTTCTCGGAGTCCAGGTTGATCTCGGAGAACAGCCCGGCAAAGTTGTTGCCGAACGATTCTTCCTCGATGTACTTGAACCCCCGGCGCAGCGTGGTCAGCAGCTCCGGGCTCTGCTGGCGGGCCAACCCGGCAATGTGGCTCCACAGCGACTCGGGCCGGATCACGTAATGCACCCGCCGCCGCATCAGATCCTCGAACTCGGCAATGTCGTCCGGGTTGGCGTCGTAGAAGGCTTGCAGGGCATTGCCGCCCGCCGCCACCACCGGCCAGTCCTCGCCCAGCTCACGCTGCGCCGCTGCCTCGTAGTTATCGGACAGGTAACGGAGGAACAGGAAGGCCAGCATGTAGTCGCGGAAATCGTCGGCGTTCATCGCGCCGCGCAATTGGTCGGCAATCCCCCAGAGGGTCTTGCCTAATTGGTTCATTTGTTGGTCGGTCATGGTGGCTCCATTTTAATGAAGTAGCTTCGTTAGCTCAGTGAAAAGTTGTACTTATTTTTAATGTCTTCGAATATTGATTTAAATATATCCTTCTCTTCATCGGACACATTAGTGATCTCATATAAAGAGTGTTTGCCATGGCTCCGCAAATTGACAACTCTATTATAAATACTCCTTTTTTCTTCGTTAGGAATGCAGTCAGAGACAGCATTATATCCAAAGAAAGCAGAAATCTTTTCGAGAACTACTCTCAGCATAGAGAAGTGGTAATAATTTATATTACCACTTAAGTAAGCTGCTTCTAGGTCATTCATTATGGACAGGTGATAGAAAAACGGAACCGATTTTGGCGGGATAAGTGAATATATATTACTTATATCATCCCTTTTAATAACGTAGCTTTCTGTGGTATTCCATTTAAAGCCTTCCAGCTCATTAAGTAATACATTATAAAAGAGTCCATGATGAGTAGAAAAAACGATTTTAATTCTGCTATTATTTTTTTTCTCATCATCTTTATTTCTCATTTTTATATAGTGATCTTTGATTATATCAGCTAAATCGGTTGCTACTAAAATCGCGTTGTTGTCGTCCAATGACGATATTGGATCGTCGATATAAATATATTTTACCCAACCGTATTTTCGATACTCTTCATCACTATATTCAGAATTCCCTACATCCTGATCTTCATCCAGAACGTACTGCATAATGGCTAAAAAGAAGCACCATATAAAAATCCTTTCTTCGCCGCGAGATATTTTGATGCGCGTACCTTCATCTGAATCAGGTGTATCGAAGAATTCTACTGTCCAGCTTTCTTCTGGCTTTTCAACATCATAAGCTTTGAACTCAAAATACACTTTTGCATAGTTTTTAAAGAAATCCCGGATTCTTATCCCGATATCATCATGCGACTCTAAGATAGCAAAAAAGCTCGAATTATGATTTATTCTTAATAGTAAATTTTCATTATCCCATTGAAATAAGTCTTCAGTGTACGAATTAAAGTAAAGCGTATCATCAATTTCGTTGCCATTATCATCTAATATACTACCCCTGGACTTAAATTCCCTAGAGAGACGGGTTTTTCCAACTCCATTGTATGCATACAAAAGAATGAATCGGAGATTTGCTTTACTTATAAAACTACCACGTATTTTACTAACAATTTCCCCAAGATCACCTTGATTTACTTCATTAGGATTGAGCTTCGTCATTCTTCTCTCCCAGTTGCCGGAAATAGCCCTTGCATCAGCCCCCGCTTAAACTCTTGCAGCGCCACTATGTTCTCACCCTGCGCGGTAATGAGGTCATCGAGGGAAGACAGCGCGGCGGCAATGCGGGTCTGTTCGGAGGGCAAAGGGGGAATAGGAATCTTTACAGACTTGATTATTTCTCCGGAAAGATTACCCTGACCACCCTGGATATATAGCGCGATGATTCTGTCTTTGCTGTGCGCTAGAAACTGATACATAAATCTGGTGTCCGTTTTGGGACGTATGCACAGAATAGCTTGGTTTATTGCGCCTCGAATCCTTGAGATGCCTGTCTCGCCACTGTTAGCGCCATAGAGTGCAACTAGCAAGTCGCCTTTATCAACCATTTTGGCAGCAGAATTTGCCAGACCACTCTCAGTAAGAAAAAGCTCCGTAGATTCGGAGGCAATTTCGGCAGAGCGAATAAAGGGAATTCGTCCACCATAATATTCTCTATTTGAAGTTGAGGGCGTTCCACCGCTGAAACTTGTGGATACCTGCCCCACTGTTTTTACTTCCCACTCCCCCGCCCCCTCGAACTCTGGAAAGCGCAGACGGGGCACCCGCTCGCCCTCAGCGGGAAACAGTCCCACCATCAGCCCCCGCTTGTGCTGGCGCAGGGCGTCCTGCCTGTTCTGGTGGGCCGCAATGACGGCATCCAGCGAGGAGAGCGCGGCGGCGATGCGGGTCTGCTCGGGGAGGGTTGGGGGGAGGGGAATGGGAACTTCCGAGAACTGCTTATAACTAATCATTTTGCCGTCGCGCAGCCCTTCAAGATTTTTTGTCAAGTCTTTGACAAATCCAGCATATTTAAAATAGTGCTGAAAATAACCTGTAGCTACTTCTTTAGTGGCGCGCAGAATGATATAGGCCGGGCTACATATCCCCTTGTATCTAGAATACTCTATACCACCTTGAAACGACCTGAGACTGATAATAAAGTCATCTACTTCAACAACTTTATAGCTATCAACACTCTCATTAGTAACAGATACGTGATAATCAATCTCACTTCGAGGAACAGCACCTTTGTCCTGCGTAATGGCGAGGATGGGCAAATCGGAATTATGTTTCTTATTGCTTATCTGGTTGAAAAGCTGGCCCCCAGTCTTCTCTTCCCACTCCCCCTTAAACCCCGGAAACCTCAGCCGGGGCGCGGGTACGGGCCTGGTCTTTAGTTCTTTACTGTTCATAAGCCCCCAGTCCGGCAATATCCCGGCCCTCGGCGCGGCGGCGCAGCAGTGGGGCCAGGTCAGTCATCAGGGCTTCTTCCTTGCGTTTGCGGGCCTTCCAGCCCAGGCCCAGCGGGGCCAGCAGGTCGCCCAGCGCCTGACTGTCGAAAATCAGGCGTTGCATCGTGGTGGCCACAAAGCCCTGTAAGGCGTTCGGGGCCAGCCCGTGGACCTGGGCAAGCGTGGCCAGCTCGCGGGCATTTTTGGCCGCCTTGAAGCGCTCGTACCCCGCTTCAATCTCTTCTCTGCTCTGGCCTCTGCCCGTGGGCAGGCTCGTGATGTATTCGGTAATCTCCTCGCGCTCGTTCAGGAACTTGGCGTCCGCGCCAATCAGCTCCAGCAGCTTCTCGCGGGTCACGCGCTGCTGCTCGGGGGTGTCGTTGGTCGACTGGGCCAGCAGCGTCATGATGTAGTCGTAATCAATAATTGCGGAGGCAAACAACACGAATTCAAAGTCCAGGTCGGCGACTTCGGGTTCGGGCTGGGGCTTGTCCTGCTTGGCTTTGAGCTTCTGGGCCACTTCCAGGTAGGCCCCCCGGAAGGCTTGCAGCTCGTCCCGGGGCAGGGTGGCGTCAATGGTGCGCCGGTCGTCTTCGGTCAGGTCGGTGTACTGCTCCAGCTGGGTGCTCAGGCGCTGCACTTCCTTGAACAGCTTCACAAACTGCACCTGGGCCGCGTCGCCCTTCAGGTTGTGGACCTGGTCCGGTGTGGGACTCAGGTCGTGAATATCCATAAACTGCGCCACCTTCCTCACGGCCTTTTGCAGCTCCCCTATGACCACGGGGGCGGGCTCCACCAGCCACATCTTGCGGGCGGCGTCCTTGTCGCTGGCGTCAGAAAACAGCTTGATGGCGTCGTCCACGGCCTCTTGCTGGCCCCGGAAATCTAGAATGTTGCCGTAGGGCTTGGTGTCATTCAGGATTCGGTTGGTGCGCGACATGGCCTGAATCAGCCCGTGATGTTGCAGCTTTTTGTCCAGATACAGCGTGTTGAGGTACTTGGAGTCAAAGCCGGTCAGCAGCATGTCCACCACGATCACCACGTCAATCTTGTTCTTGTGGGCGTAGTCGCGATTGGCGTACTGCTGGTCTTTGATGCGCTTTTGCACGTCCTGGTAATAGGCGTCGAACTCGGCCAGGCGGTGGTTGGTGCCGTATTTTGCGTTGTAACCCTCAAGAATGCGCTCTAGCGCCTGCTTTTTGGCCTCGGGGTTTTGCTTGTTGTCTTCGCGCTCCTGGGCCAAGTCCTCCGCCAGTCCCCGGGCCTCGGCACCCAGCGAGGGCGGCGGCGAGAAGACGCAGGCCACATTCAGAGGCACATAGGCCGGGTTTTCCTCCTGTTTCCTGGCCTGAATCTGGGCAAACTTATCGTGATACTCAATGGCGTCATCAATTGAGGCCGTCGCCAGAATGGCGTTGAATTTACGCCCAGCCGTGGCGGCATCATGCTTCTGGATAATCTTTTCGATCACGGCTTCTTTGGGCGGCTCTTGCGGGCCCGCCTGACTGGCCGGCTCGCCTTCGGGCTTGTAGTAGTCCACATGAAAGCGCAGCACGTTCTGGTCGGCAATCGCGTCGGTAATGGTGTAGGCGTGCAGCTGCTGCTGAAAGATATCGGCGGTGGTCTGGTACCGCCCCTGTTTGCCCTCAAACTGCGTATAGCGGGCGTTCTCGTCGAAAATGGGCGTGCCCGTAAAGCCGAACAGCTGGGAGGCCGGGAAGTATTCCTTGATGGCCTGGTGGTTCTCCCCAAACTGTGAGCGGTGGCACTCGTCGAAAATAAACACGATGCGCTTGTCCCGCAGCGGCGCCAGTTGCCCCTGGTACTCCTTCCGGCCCCCGCCGCTCAGC
Organism: Deinococcus aquaedulcis; assembly: GCF_019693445.1. Taxonomy (NCBI): domain Bacteria; kingdom Thermotogati; phylum Deinococcota; class Deinococci; order Deinococcales; family Deinococcaceae; genus Deinococcus; species Deinococcus aquaedulcis. The sequence goes on from NZ_JAHRBL010000023.1 coordinate 34,466, forward strand.
GCCAGCCCCAGTTTTTGGATGGTGGTCACGATGACCTTGTCAGCCTTTTCGCTCGACAGCAGGCGCCGCACCAGGCGGCCGGTGTTGCTGTTCTCCTCCACGCTGCCCGCCTGAAAACGGTTGAACTCCTCGCGGGTCTGGCGGTCCAGGTCCTTGCGGTCCACCACGAAGATGCACTTATCCACGTCGTCGTTGTCCTTAAGCAGCGTGGACGCCTTGAACGAAGTCAGGGTCTTGCCGCTGCCGGTGGTGTGCCAGATATAACCGTTGCCGGTGTTCTGGGCGATACAGTCCACAATCGCTTTGACAGCGTAGATCTGGTAGGGCCGCATCATCAGGAGTTTTCTTTCCGTCTCCAGCAACACCATGTAGCGGCTGATCATCTCGCCCAGAGAGCATTTGGCCAGAAACTGCTCAGAGAATTCGTCCAGTTGGGTAATTTTCTGATTGTTCCTGTGGGCAAACTGATAGATGGGCAGGTACCGCTCGTCAGCGCCCAGGCGGAAATGCTCGGCGTTGTTGTTGGCAAAGTAGTGGGTGCTGGCGCCGTTGCTCACCACGAACAGCTGCAAAAAGCACAGCAGGGAATGACCGTACCCGTTGCCCGCATCGTTCTTGTAGGCCACGATCTGCTCCAGGGCCTTGCGCGGCACGACCTCCTGCGTTTTCAACTCGATCTGCACCACGGGCACGCCGTTCATCAGCAGCATCACGTCGTAGCGGTGGTGACTGCTGTGGGTGTTCATGCGCAGTTGGTTCACCACTTCAAAGCTGTTTTTGCACCAATCCTTGACATTGACCAGCGTGTAGTCGAGCGGCGTGTCATCGTCGCGCAGCATGGTGTGCCTGGTGCGCAGGCGCTTGGCCGCCTCGAAGGTATCAGGCGTGATGATCTGCTCCAACAGTCGAACGAATTCGCTGTCGGTAAGGGTAACGTGATTCAGTGCATTGAATTTCTCGCGAAAATTAGACTCTAGCTTCTCGCGACTGCGGAGATCAGGCCGGTAGATGTATTTCAGATCCTTTAACTTCTCCACAAAGGAGTTCTCGATCTCTTGTTCTGTCATGTTGCTCCCTGGCTCTTCGTTAAAATTCATCCCGGTCAAAGACCGCGGCAATCTGCTCGCGGTCCAGGCCCTGGCCCAGCAGGATCAGCAGCAGCAGGCGGGCCTTGTGGGCGTTCAGAAAGCTGGCCGGAATGGCGCCCGCCGCCACCAGGGTCGCGCCGCCGCCCGCGTAGCCGTAGACCGGCAGCACCGGCCCCGCGTGCGTGCGCGTGGCGATGACCACGGGTTTCTTGGTGGCCTGAATCAGGGGCAGCAGTTCGGCGGGCAGGTTGCCGGTGCCCAGCGCGGCAATCACCAGCCCATCGGCCCGTTCGGCGGCCTCGGCGTAGCCCTCGCCGGTCCAGCCGGCGTAAGCGTACAGGATGTCCACGCGGCTCGTCAGGTGCGCCGGGTGGTAGGTGGCGCGCGGCTCTGGCATGGCGAAGTAGTGCACCCGGGCACGCACCCCCTCGCGGTCAATGCGGCCAATGGGCCCGGGGTACCCGCCAAAGGCGTCCACGGCCGTGGTGTGAATCTTGGTCACGGTGCGGGCATCGAAAATATCGCCGCCAATGACCACCAGCGGGCCCCGGCCCCGGCTGCTGGGGTGCAGGGCCACATGTGCGGCGTCCAGCAGATTCGCCGGGCCGTCCCAGGACACCTCCTCGGCGTGGCGCATGCTGCCGGTCAGGACCACCGGAATGGGCACGTCCAGCAGCAGGTGCAGGGCAAAGGCCGTTTCCTCCAGCGTGTCGGTGCCGTGGGTCACCACCACGCCGTCGTGCGCCGGGGCCAGTTCCCGGATCAGGGCCGCCAGTTGGCCCATGTGCACCGGGGTCACATGCGGGCTGGGCAGGTTGAAGGGCTGGGCGTCTGTGACCTGCACCCCGTCCAGGCCGGGCAGGCTGGGGGGCTGCTGCGGGGTCAGGCCGCGCCCGTCGGGGCTGGGGCGGCTGGCGATGGTGCCGCCCGTGTGAATCACCGCGAGGCGGGGGGCAGGGGTGGACATGCCGGGCATCCTAACGTGCCCACTCGGGCGACTGTCCGGCCGGGCAGGTCAGGCGACCCTACTGGCGGCGCAGGCGCACCCAGACCAGGGCCAGGACAAACACGGCCGCCCCCAGCGGCAGTTCGGCCAGCAGGGCGCTGCCCAGTTCGGCGCCCCCCCGGGTGCGCTGCCACAGGCCAATGCCCACCCACAGCAGAGCGGCGGCCAGGGCAATCAGCAGTTGACGGGCCAGCGCAGGCACGCGCGCCTTACTCCCGGGCGGCGTCAATCAGGGCCTGGGCGCCCTGGTTCAGCATGTCGGCGGCCAGTTCGGCGCCCAGATCGGCGCACTCGCCGGGGTCGCCCTGGGTGGTGCCGCGAATCACCTTGGTGCCGTCCAGCGCGCCCACCCAGCCTTCCAGGGTCAGCACGCCGCCCTTCACGGTGGCGTGCGCGCCCACCGGGGCCATGCACCCAGCGCCCAGCCCGGCCAGGAACTCGCGCTCGGCGGTGATGCGGTCATCGGTGGTGTGGTCGTGGATGGCGTAGGCGACCTCAATGCTCAGGTCGTCGTCGGCGCGGGTTTCCAGGGCCAGGGCGCCCTGGCCAGGGGCGGGCAGCAGAATGTCGGGTTCCAGGAACTCGTCAATGCGGTGGCGCATCTCGGTGCGGATCAGGCCGGCGGCGGCCAGGATGATCGCGTCGTACTCGTCGCCGGCCAGCGCCGCAAGGCGGGTGTCAATGTTGCCGCGCAGGTTCACGATCTGCAGGTCTGGGCGGTAGGCGCGCAGGAACGCCTTGCGCCGCACGCTGCTGGTGCCCACCCGGGCGCCCTGCGGCAGCTCGGCCAGTTTCTTCATGCCTTCCTTGCCGATCAGCACGTCGCGGGCGTCCACGCGGCGGGGAATGGCGCTGACCTCCAGGCCGTCCGGCTGCTCGGTGGGCAGGTCCTTGAGGGAATGCACCGCAATATCAATGCGCCCGCCCAGCAGGGCGTCTTCGATTTCCTTGACCCAGAAACCCTTGTCGCCCTTCTGGGCCATGGCTTCCAGGCTGCCCCGGTTGCGGTCGCCGCCGGTGCTGATCGTCTGGATGCGGAAGTCCGTGTCGGGCCATTCCTCTTTCAGCCGGGCCACCACCCAGTGGGTCTGTGCGAGCGCCAGAGTCGAGCCGCGCGTGCCTACCGTCACCATCCGCATAACCTGACCAGTATACGGGCTGGCGACAGGACAGGCGGTCAGCCCCCGCAGGCACCGGGCACAATGGCGACAGATGACCACCTTTGCCGACTCCTGGCTGTGGGGCGTGGGCCTGAGCTCCGGGCCTCTGGACGCCGCCGATCTGGACCTGCTGCGCGAACTGGGCGTGCAGGCCGCCTGCCTGACCGCGCCCTGGGCCCAGTTGCAGCCCACCGGCCGGGGCCGCCTGAATGCCGGCGCACTGGCCGCCATTGACCGCCTGACCGACGACCTGCTGACCCTGGGCGTGCAGCCGTGGCTGAGCCTGGACGGCGCGCTGCCCCCCACTGTTGACGCCGCCGGGGGCTGGCTGGCCCGCGACACGGCCCACCGCTTTCAGGACTACGCCTATCTGGTGGGCGAGGCCCTGGCGGACCGCGCGGCGGCCGTGTTTACGCTGTGGCCGGTGCTGGGCACGCCCCCGTCGCCGCCGACCCTGCACAGCTTTCCAGCGCACCATCACCGCCTGCTGGGGCACGGCCTGGCCACCCGGGCGCTGCGTGAGGCCGGCGCGCGGCAGGTTGGCCTGGGCCACCACTTCGCCCCGGCGTGGCCCGCCCGCGACCACGACGCCGATGAGCAGGCCGCCGCCCTGGTGGCCGCGTGGCGCAACGACCTGTGCACCGGGCCCGTGTGGCGCGGCGCCTATCCCGCCCCGGTGCTGGAGGTGCTGGGTGAGCGTGCCCCCGCCCTGCTGGACGCCGTGCGCCCCGGGGACCTGAACACCATCGCGGCGCCGCTGGATTTGCTGGGCGTGGGCTACGACCAGCCCGCCTGGGTGCAGGCCCGCCCGGGTGCGCCGCTGGGGCTGGACGTGGGCCCGGTGCCTGACCGCGAGCGCACCGGCGCCGCAGGGTCCGAGGGGCTGACCCAGGTGCTGACTGACCTGAAGGTGCAACTGGGCGAGACGGGACCGCCGCTGGTGGTGGCGCTGGGGGGCGTGTGGGCCGATGCCCCTTTACCGGACGGCCGGGTGCCGGACAGTGGGCGGGTTCGGTTTCTGGAGGGGCATGTTCAGGCGGTGGCGGACGCGGCGGAGCGGGGGGTGGCGGTGCGGGGGGTTCTTGTGGGGGAACTGCTGGACCGGGGGGAAGGGTGGGGGTTGGTGCGGGTGGATGAGGGGACGGGAGAGAGGGTTCGGAAGGGGAGTTTTGGGTGGGTGGCGGGGGTGGTTCGGGGGGATGGGGGATGACGTTTTCTGGCGTTGCCCCCCCCCCCCACCCCCCCAACCCCCGAGGGGCAGGGGGGAGTTTTCCGCTGCGCTCGGCAAACGTTGACTGGCGGTTCGGGGTGGCGTGTAT